>WRCR01000081.1 GCA_009783865.1 Planctomycetaceae bacterium
GATATTATATTGCAAGCATTTACAATAAAAAAAGAAATTCGGTATCATACCGAATCTTTACCGAATTCAGGACAACTGCTCTGATAAACTGGCTTCATAGTCCCGCTGATAATCGGACTTGCCGTCCGATGTTGATTCGTCCTGATATTACGACATTTTATAATCAGCAGCCCGTTCCGCATTCATTTTTTTGATATATTCCTTTCTCGCATTTTTCAACCACGTCTTATAAGGTTCTTCGCTTAACATTGAAGATGCAATGCCGCATTCTTTACCTATTTTTCTATTAGTCGCATCTGCACCGTAGGCATCAACAGCCGCCTCAATAAGTATTCTTAATTCGGTTCTTTTACGTCGCTGTTTTTTTCCGCCCTTCGGTTCGGTTTCTACCGGTTCATTTGTTTCAGGTTTCCTCGTCCGTTTTTCGGTTCGTTGGCTACCTTGTGTTGACGGTGCTGGCGGTGCGGATTCAATTTTATAAGTATGTCCAGACAGCAAACACGCCAACGCATCCATCTCTGGAATAGGAGCAAACCTCTTGCGATGAGCCGTTTCTCTACGTTCCTTTTTGTCATCTGCTTCTACAATTTTATCAATCTGCTCAAGACCGCCAAAATACGCTGCACTAGCATCCTTAAATCGTTCAGTCCCCTCTTCCAATTCCTCCTTATCTTCAAAAGGTAAGTCATCATATCTTTTAATTATAAAACACCAATCCTTGTTATCTACATTACCTAGAATCCATGTTCTGTTAAGTTCGGACAGATTGCCGTCAAGCGGACATGCATAAATATACGTTTTATAGACATGCCCTTGTGTTCCAACCGTGATATAGGGACGAGTACACAATGCCGGATTTTTGGGATAACATACAAGATAGTCCATGAGATTCCTTTCGTATTCTGAAGTGTTCGAGAGTTTCATTTTTATTATAAAATTATTCTACAAGACCTTTCGAGCATTGTCAATCCATACGTTGCAATGCTGTGAAAACAGAATAAATTGCCCCGCCGTTTAGGATTTAGTACTTGACAAATTCCCTCGTCTACGGTAAAATGCTCTGCGTTACGCAGATGCGCACCGACAACGCATTTTCCCGTAGAACACCAAATCATCAAGAAAAATCCTCCGGCAGTGATGGCATGCGGAACGGGGAACTATTGTTGAAGACCGACAGCCCCAACACCGGTTCTTTTTGACGCAGAAAAAAAATCACAGGTATTGCAAACCGTGAAAAAATATGATACACTACGTCCGTTGGGCACTTTACCATATGGCAAGGTACCAGAATAATTAGATACTGAACCCGAAAGGTTCATATAAATTAGAGTTCGTTGACATTCACAAGCCGTCAAGAGACGGATTGGTTGATTTCACGTTGCAAACGGCGAAAGCCGAGTGAAGATTTGCCAATGGCAAAATAATGTAGCGATGCTCCCGTTGAGGGAGTGCCGTGTCTTTTGCCAATGGGGAATCTTCGGCGTTCCTGTCTTGATAGCAGTGATGCACCGTATTGCAACACGGGAAGAAAACCTATCTTGTGAACACGCCGCTCCCGTTCTTGAGTGGCTCTGTTGGCGGCTCTGCCGGATTGAGATATTTCCTTTTTCACATAACAACATGGATTTCACTACTATGAAAAACTGGTTTGACTTTGGTGGGAATGACGATAATAGACCATATCGTATATTTTTTGCTGTGTCTTGTATTCTGATGTTGTCTATTCTACTATTGTATTTCTGTACTCCAGCAGAAAATTCAGTAGAACAAACATCTGGTACCACAGAGGTGGAACGGTTAAAAAAAGAGAACGCCGACTTGGAACAACTTGAAGAAATATACTGTAGGACAACATATCATAGTGCGTTAATAATTGCATTATCATCGTCTATAAGAGTACCACCAGCCATTACAGTAATGTTAAAAGAGAATATTTTCCTTCGCAGCAGAACTCAAGAAGTGCTTAAAATGAAGTATGCTGAATTGGGCATTAATAGGCAGGTAAAATATAATTTGCTGTCCCAATACTTTGATAAATCAAAGTGGAAAGAACAGGCAAAGGACATAATTCTTCCGTTGTTGCAACCCCAAAAGCGTCAAACCCCTACCGCTGTTTCAAGTGAGGATTATTATAACTCTCTGGTCAATTCCATTGGAGAAGCATCGTCTGGTTTAAGTTTATTTGAACATTTGATGAATTCTGACCATCATATTGAATCAATTATTGAGCAATCTATTGAACAGGAATGAAGTGTACAATAACCTAAATTTGAAACCTTTTTCAAGAAATGAGCATCAGAAGATGAATACCTTAACTTATTATGAAATACTTGATGTTGCAGAAAATGCAACCCTTGATGAAAACCAGTTTGACTTTGGTTGGAACGGCAAAAAACAATATCGTATTATTTTTACCGTGTTTTGCTTTATTACTATTCTGTCGTCTACCCTACTATGTTCCTGTACTCCGGCAGGCAAAACTGTAGAACAAACGTTTGACACTACAGAGATAGGAGCGGATAAAAAAGAGAATGCCGAATTGAAACAGGAGATAGTGAAGACGAGAGAATATAGTAAAAAAAAGGAAGTGGTTGCAGATGAATTGACTCCCGCAGAGAAGGCAAATGTTGATAAATATGTTAATGACTATGGAAGAGATGCGCTTGCATACTTCATGAAGAAAATAATTGAAGAAACCGAGAAGAAGAAGGTAGTGTTTAGAGATACTGATAAGGAATCGGCACTCTTGATACTCAAATATGCTAAATACTTTGTATCCAAAGGAGCAGACGTAACAGCGAGAGACAATGGCGGATTTACCCCACTTCACTGGGCAGCAAGAAGTAATAACATTGAAGTTATCAAATTTCTCATGACCAAAGGGGCAGATGTTAATGCAAAAAGTGAAAGCGGCTACACCCCGCTTCATAATGCGGCAGGAAAACATAGCGTAGCGGTTGTCAATTTCCTTATATCCAAAGGAGCAGAAGTTAATGCGAAAGGCAAAGATGGCTTTACTCCACTCCATTTGGCGACAATGGTCGGTAATGTTGAAGTTATCAATTTTCTCATATCCAAAGGAGCGGAAGTTAATGTGAAAGGCAAAGATGGTATGTCTCTACTTCATACGGCGACTTTATTGGATGATTTCGGAGTCAATAATTCACTCGAAGTTATTAATGTACTCATCTCCAAAGGGGCAGATGTTAATGCAAAAAGCGACAAAGGGGCTACCCCGCTCCATTGGGCATTAGGTAAAAACAACGTTGAAATTGTTAAAATTCTCGTGTCAAAAGGGGCGGACGTTAATGTGGAAGGCAACCCTCCACTCCATTTTTATTTGGGGGCAGGAAAAAACAACATTGAAGTCATCAATTTTCTCGTATCTAAAGGAGCGGACGTTAATGTGAAAAACAAAGATGACTTTACTCCACTCCACTATGCGGCAGGAAAAAATTACATTGAAGTTGCCAAGTTTCTTGTATCCAAAGGAGCAGATGTCAATGCAAAAGGCAATTATGACTTTACCCCGCTTCATCATGCGGCAGGAAAAAACAACGTTGAAATAGCCAAATTCCTCGTATCCAAAGGGGCGGATGTCAATGCCAAAAACCAAACTGGCTTAACTCCGCTTGGTATTGCAAAATACTATGGATGTACGGATATGATTCAATATCTTTCCAGTATACGGTAGCGTATGAGTACCGCCGAAAAGTTAGCGATGTTAATGAAGTTAACGTTGAAACAAAAACTTTTTTTCGGGAAACAGAATAGTCAAGTGTGCGGACAGGGGCATCCCTATCGGCTATTAACCTATCCCCTCATGTCCGAAATACCCCCCGTAAAACACCGTGTGAGCGTTTGCGGGGGATTACCGCTGGGCAGGGTAAAACCCCTATTGGACTTGGTAATGGGCAACACAGGGCAACCGGTGAATCGTTTTTCAACACCACCGGTTTTCACGTTCCCAGTGGCGACAGAAGTCCGACCGATTTTCGGAGTTGACAGTGTTGCCGTTGACGTTCATGACACAGAACACGGAAAATTTTACATGAATGGCAGCGTCAACAGTGTCAATGATAAAAATTTCGGACTTTCTTCAATCGGTATTTTGTTTTTTTCGGTTCGCTTTGACGATGGACAGGATTGTCTTCTTTGCCGACTTCGGCAGAGCATTCCAATGTTTGATGACGTGTTGTAATTCCGGCGGCATTGCATGGGAATTTTCCTGCACCTGTGTAAATTCCTGTACCGGCACGTCCCTCGACTGCCGTTCTACGCTATGAAAATAGGGATTTGCGTCAATCGCTTCGAGTCCAGCCGAGGATAGTTTAAGTCATTCTGGGACAATGACTTACGTTGAATATCGTTGCAAGTTATTGTGTTTATGGACGTTATAGAAATCGGCAAATTTCCCTTATCGTACGCATAATTCTTCCTCCTGAAAAACGGATTCTGTTTCGTATACAATCCATTATCGGAAAAGAACTTGCGTATGACAATACCAGTTTTATGTTTTACAAACTACCGATTCTAACCTCCGTGAATTAAATTCCGGTAAAAACCTGATATTAATACGCAGCCGCTTCAAATTGTTCGCTAAAAAACTTGCTGTCGAACTGTCCCCACAATACATTGCAAACGCCATTCAACGAAGTTATAATATCACAGCGATTATATTAAAATTCAATCACCCACACCGCCATGACATCATTCCGCTTTTTACTGCTCACCGCTGCTGCCGTTCTCTGCGGTTTTACTGCCCCGCAACTCAACGGGGCGGACTACGGACCTATCAATATACTGCCGCTGCAATCATCAGGAGTCGGCGGCGGTTATACCTCACACGGATATTACGAAGTTCAATTACGCATTACAAATCGAAATACAAGAGCGCACCGCGTTGAATTGTCCAACGAGTTGCCCAGCCATAACCGCTACAGTACTCACTTGCGTCAGACCAAAACGCGCGTTGAAGTTCCGGCAGAGACCTCGGTGCTTGTCCGTCTGCTGCAGCCGCCGGTGTCAATGTCAGGCGGAGGCGAATGTTTCGTCTCCATCGACGGATTTCGGCAGAAAAATTCGGTATCCCCAGTATTTGATGGTTCCCACGCTGCACACCCCTACTATGTGAAAAATCAGGCAGTCATTTTCGTCAGTCAAGGTGTTCCCGCTGATACACGGGACTTAATCCAAAAAGAGTACAAACCGCCGCCGGCGGAGGCACCGCCGTGGACGGAAGCCGGTCAAGAAGGAGCAACCGAAACCGCCGCACCGACACCGGTGTATTCTGGAATTACGGGTCGCCCAGAAAGAGAGGTATTTTCGCGGCTTTCATCGGTTCCCGTTTCGGAATGGAGCGATTCCTTTCTCTTTTATACGCGGTTTGACTGCGTTGCTCTAACGGCGAAGGAATACAGCGAACTTGAAACCGGCAAACCGGCGGTCTTGTCCGCTATCCGAAAGTACACGGAACTCGGCGGCTTGCTGTGCATCGTTGTCGATGACGAAAATAATCATAACTGGAAAGCACCGCAGGAATGGACTGTCGAAACATATAACCACAACGGAAATATGTATCGGGCGGGTTTCGGAGACATTTACATACTCGGTACATTGAAGGGAAATGAAAGCCGCATCAATCCGTTCCGTGAGACCGTTCTGAAAAAACGGGAAGATTTGAGTGCCCGCATCTCGGAGCAAACTTTGCTTTCTTCACTGCCTGTGATTGCTCATTACGGAATACCGACGAAGTTGATTCTGGTGCTGATTTTTCTCTTTGCGTTTATCATTGGTCCGCTCAATGTTTTCGTGCTGCACTATTGGAAGCGGCGCATTTGGCTTCTCTGGACTGTACCGCTGCTGTCTTTTATCGCTTGCGTTACAGTTTTGGGCGCAAGTTTGGTGCAGGAAGGACTGCTCTTTCAATCGAGTTCCGTTTCGTTCACGGTTTTGAATCAGCGCAGCGGAGAAGCATTGACAACGGGCTACGCCGGTTATTACTCGACATTTACGCCGGAAGCACTTGCTTTTTCAATGGACACGGAGGTATCACTGTGCGATAAGTCCTTGCAGACATCTTATTCGGACAATCCGCTTTCATTGCGTTATGAATTGCGGAGCGGCAATCAGTTGTTCACAAACGGCTGGATACAGGCGAGAATTCCTGCGTACTTTTACTTGCGAAAGGCGCAATCGCAGCGGAAAGAACGGCTCAATTTTGACTTCAGCGGTGACGAGGCAACGGCAGTGAATGGTTTCGGAGCGGACATACGCCGGTTGACAGTTCGTTCACCGGAAGGACAACTTTACGAAGCAGAACACCTCAGGGCGGGTCAAAAGGTTACGTTGAAAAAACTGGGTTCTTCGCCACACAAGCCGTCTGTTTCTGAAACGACGGGAAAACGTCTGGAAGCGTACCAGCGGCTGTCTCGGACTGCAACGCCGACGGTTTATTCGCCGGATTATTTATCCGCTGGCAGTTATTTTGCGGAAATGGACAGTTGGAATCCGTTTCTCGAACCCGGCTTGGAAAAGTTGAAGCCGTTCAAGAATTCAACCGTTGTGCTGGGGAAGTTTTGAGGGGGCATAAAGAACCAGTTCCTCGAAGAACCGCAGACGTTCCGAAAGGTTCGGACTATCGAACAGTGCTGTACCGGCAACGAACAGATTCGCACCGGCAGCGGCGCAGTCGGCGATGGTATTTTCCCCGACACCTCCGTCAACGGAAATTAAAACGTTTTCACCCGCTTTCTCCCGAATCCGGCGAATCTTTTCCAGCGCAACCGGATTAAACGATTGACCGCCGAAGCCGGGCATTACGCTCATCGTCAATACCAAATCGCAATCATTGACAAACGGCAGCACACTTTCAACCGGAGTCGGCGGATTGAGAGCAATGCCCGGCTTTGCTCCCAACTTGCGGATTTCGTCAAACAACTGTCGCGGGGCAGGAACGACTTCAATGTGAAACGAAATGAAGTCCGCACCGGCATCCCGAAACGGTTTGATGTACTTTTGCGGTTCAGACAGCATCAGGTGAACATCGAGCGGCAAATCGGTGCAGCGGCGGATTGCTTCAGTCACCGGCACACCAAAACTCAAATTCGGGACGAAGTGTCCGTCCATGATGTCGAGGTGCAAAATCTTCGCACCGGCTTCTTCCAAATGGCGGATGTCGTGCGCCAGATTCCGAAAGTCCGCCGCTAAAAGCGAAGGATTGATGAGCGGTTTTGTCCGCAGTAAATCAGCAGCGGTTTTGTTTGAATATATCATGAAGACAGTAGTTCTATTATGTATGTGTTATAACGTTTTTCTTCGGCAATAGTCGATTCACTGCCGTGTCCGCAGTAGAGTACGGTATCGTCCGGCAGGATTAAAACCTTTTGTTTGATGGAAGTCATCAGTGTTTTGTGGCTGCCGCCGGGGAAGTCAGTGCGCCCGACGCAGTTTTCGATAATTACATCGCCGATAAAAAGAATTTTCTGCGGCTCGGTATGAATCAAGTACGCAGCGTGTCCTGTTGTATGTCCGGGAACAGACATGACCTCAATCGGAATACCGGCGATTTCCAACTTATCGCCATCGGTCAAGGTTATATCCGCTGGCGGAACGGTGAGCGGCAGCCCAAAGCCGCTTGACAAATTCTGGTCGGCATCGGTCAGCATTTCAGCGTCTTGTTTGCCGATGTAAACCGATGCTGTAGGAGATGCTTCTTTCAATATTCCGATTCCGGCGATGTGGTCGGCATGTCCGTGCGTGGCAAGAATGGCGGTCAATTTCAAGCCGGATTTTTTGATAAACGCAAGAATCTTTTCCGGTTCCAGACCGGGGTCAACGGCGAAACAATCCGGCTGTCCTTTTTTGTGAACGATGAAACAATTTTCCTGAAAGGGGACAGAAACGACTGTCTTCACTGTGATGTCGGAAAATTTCATAAAATTGCTCTCCCAATTTTTTTGAAAATGTGGTATAGTACCGATAATAGGTAAGTTGGATGGATTGAATGGAACATACTCGTTTGTGGAAAAAATGTCATTTTCCCTTTACTTCCGAAACGATACACATTACTGGCGGAATTATATCACATCGCCGGCTGACAAGCAAATACCTTACCGGAGCGGGGGCATTCTTTTCCTATAACACGATGAAGAATACGGAGGATAATATGTTTTTTAGAACAGCATTAGCAGGATTATTTGGAGCGGCACTGTGTTGTTCCGTATTTATTCAACAAGCGGTTTCGCAATCGGAACAGGGAAATTCGGGAATGAAAGTTGCCAATACAGTTCAGACAGTCGCACCGGAACACCCGCTTGCGCCGGTAATTGCCTGGGCTGAAAGAGAACGTCCGAAAATTGCAAAAATTGCCGATTATACGGCTATCATAACAAAACAGGAAAACGTGAACGGCGAAGTACAAGGCGCGCAGGTAATGGAAGTAAAAGTCCGGCACGAACCGTTCAGCGTTTATCTGAAGTTCCGCTATCCGAAAGAGTTAAACGGTCAGGAAGCGATTTACGTCAAAGGCGCAAATGATGACAAACTGATAGGTCACGGTGTAGGTTTGCAGAAGACCTTTGGAACGCAGAAGATTCCGCCCAATGGTTTTATTGCAATGCGCGGCAACAAATATCCGATTACTGAAATGGGGATACTCAATCTCGTCGACCGCCTGCTCGATGTCGGATACAAGGACGCAAAATACGGCGAATGTGAAGTCAAGTATTACGAGAACTTGAAAGTGGATGAGCGTCCTTGTACTTTGATTCAGGTGACGCATCCAGTGCCGCGGAAAAACTTCATTTTCCACATTGCGAGAATCTTCGTTGATGACGAATTGCAGATTCCGATACGGTACGACTCGTTCAGTTGGCCCGAAGACGGAAAAGAGCCGGTCTTAATTGAAGCGTACATTTACCGCAATATCAAACTCAATGCCGGCTTGACCGATTTGGATT
Organism: Planctomycetaceae bacterium; assembly: GCA_009783865.1. Classification (GTDB taxonomy): domain Bacteria; phylum Planctomycetota; class Planctomycetia; order Pirellulales; family Thermoguttaceae; genus WRKP01. The sequence goes on from WRCR01000081.1 coordinate 8,961, forward strand.
TCGATTACCGCAATCCCGCTTACGGATACGCCGAAGGCAAAAAATAAGCGGCTTGTTTTTGAATGATGTATGCGAGTACTTCGGCGAGGAGACCGAGAAAGGCGAGAGAGCAAACGGAGTGGAAGTGATGGCGGACACCGTAAAAATTGGTTTTTTCGAGATAATCTAAATATCTTTACGAAGAAAAATCGAAAATGTTAACCAAATTCGACTTTGAAGGTAACGTGCGTACTCACCGTTCATGATTGACAGTCCCGATTTTTCATGTAAAATTCCGCCCATATAAATAAAATTATGGGTTTTACCTCATCGGGAGATATTCAAAAATGAGTTTATTAGTAGTCGGTTCGGTCGCTTTAGACAGTATTTATACCCCGTCGGACAAGCGGGAAAACATCTTGGGCGGTTCGGCTGTCTTTTCCGCCTTTGCCGCCAGTTTTTTCTGTCCCGTCCGTTTAGTGGGCGTTGTCGGCGAGGATTGGAATCCGCAGCATACCGCCGCCCTTGGAAAACAGGGCATCAATACCGAGGGACTCGAAGTCGTCAAAGGCGGCAAGACCTTCCGCTGGACGGGAAAGTACTTCGACAACATGAATGACCGCGAAACGCTTGAAACGCAACTGAACGTTCTCGGCGATTTCAAGCCGAAACTGCCGGAGTCCTACCGCCGCAGTGAATTCATATTTCTCGGAAACGGCGCGCCGTCAACCGGTTTGGAAGCACTAGACCAACTGCAAGGTCCCGGTCTCGTTGTTGCTGACACAATGGACTTGTGGATTAACATCGCCATCGATGACCTGAAAGAACTGATGCGCCGTATTGACGGTCTGGTTCTCAATGACAGTGAAGCGAAAATGCTGACCGGTGAATTGAACACGATAACTGCCGGTAAAAAGATTTTGAATTACGGTCCGAAATTCGTTGTCGTGAAAAAAGGCGAACACGGTGCGCTGTTCATGAGTGAATACGAAATATACGCCGTACCGGCGTTTCCGACTGAAAGCGTAATTGACCCGACCGGCGCGGGCGATTCTTTTGCCGGCGCAATGGTGGGCTATCTTGCTTCGCAGGGCAAACTTGACACCGAAACGATAAAAAAAGCGTTAGTGTACGGTACCTTGACTGCAAGTTTCTGTGTCGAAGGATTTAGTTTAGACCGGTTTCAGGAAATCAGCCGCAAGGACATCGATGCCCGATTGGAAATCTTCCGAAATATAACGCAGTTTTAGGATTCATCGATATACCGCCAATATGTTTTCCGGCGGGACATCCGGTTGAAATAAATGTGCCGGTGCTAAAATATAGCCGCCGTCTTGTCCGAGAATCTTCTGATACCGTTGCGACTCCGCCCGCACCTCTTCCGGTGTGTCTAGCGGAAGAATCCGCTGCATGTCAATACCGCCGTGGAAACAGAGTTGTCCGCCGTATTCCGCTTTGAGTTGCTCCGGCTGCATCTCCGCCACCGGTTGAATCGGGTCTAATATATCAACACCGGCATCAATCAAACCGGTAATGAACGGACGGATATTGCCGCAACTATGATATAAAACCTTTGCTCCTAACGAATGAATACAATCGCACATCTCCTTAATATATGGGGCAACAAACTCCGCAAACATCTTTTTGGAAATCATTGGTCCCCGCTGTGTGCCGAGGTCGCTTATCAAAAGAAACAAATCGATTTTTCCGTTTGCCGCCTCCATTGCGTTGGCATATTCCTTCTTGTAAAAATCTGTGAACTTTCGCGACAAGAAATGCGCCCACTCGCTGTGAATTCCCATGTCGATAAACATGTTCGACATTCCCCGAACCAGCGACGGACGCTGCCAAATATCCGCAAAGCCGTAAAGTATTGCGCGCCCTTCATACTGCCGAAGTTGTGCAGCAAAACCGGAATAATCGAAACTCTCGGGATTCGGAAAATCGAAAGACGCAATCTCCTCAAAGGTTTGTGCTTCAGCAAGCGCACCGGCAAGGTCTTCCCGCATTAATCCCCAAGCGGTCTGCCGATAGACGTAGCGTTCTCCCCAGAAGTTTTGGAAGATGCCGTTGCCGATTTCTTTTTCGGGCGGAGAAACGGACTCCAATACCCGAATATCAATGTCGAGGTAGTCCAGCAGTTGCTGTTTATTCTGATGTTTCAGGAACTCGAACAGGCGGTTCCAGGCTGCCGGTTCCGCCCAAAAATTTCGGGGAACTCTGTCCGTTTGCTGATGATTTACCGCTGCAAGAACACGTTCTCTGGAGTTCATTGAATTTTTTTGTAAGCGTAGGATTAAAATCCTACGCTAAGTACGTTATACCTCTAACTTCCACGGTTTGCGGTATTCGTAATGCAGCAAACTGTTTGCTTCGTCATCGCCGATGAATTTCTCATTCTCGGCATCCCATTTCAAACGCCGCTGTACTTCCATCGAGATATTCGCAATCAAACTCATCGTTGTACTGCGATGTCCTTCTTCAACACTTGTATTCGGCACAGCACGGCTCTTGATACAATCAAGGAAATTGCGGCAATGCAATTCCGTGATGTTCAAGTTATTCTGACCGGGACCGCTGACTTCTTCGATTGGTTTCATGCGCTCACCCTTTGCCTGAAACTGTCCGGGCTTTTCCGGCGTGACAACA
>WRCR01000082.1 GCA_009783865.1 Planctomycetaceae bacterium
AAGCAATTCGTCAAGTTGTTTCTCCAGCGCACGCCGATTAACGTACACAATCACACCGATTCCCTTCGATTTGGCGTAATCAATCACCGCCTGAAGGTCGAGCGGATTCGGAGCCGGATTTCGTTTCGGGTCAATGCTAACGAAAGTTGCGTCGGAATCGTCGTCATATTCGTGACCGTACCAGCCAGCATCATATTCGATGTACTGCAAATTCCGGTCTAAAGCGAAATCGACGCACGCCTTGCCGCCTGCGGTTGTCAATGTTACTTCGCGGATAACCTTGCCGGGCTTAATCCACGAAGTATCAGCAATCGCACATTGAGCGTTCAAATTCAGGAGCATATAATTATGTTCGACCAATTTGCCGGGATGGTCGGCAGCCATCACGAAACGCCACGGTGAACGGTACGGTTTGCCGGTTCCCTGAATCACGACATTGCCGTCAAGGGAAGCAGTCAACTGCGTTGGTTTTCCGCTGCTTGGTTGAAATTTCATTCGGGCAAAGTCAACGAGTCGGGCTTCGCCGATGGAAATAGCCGGTCCATCGGGAACTTCGACAAGCAGCGGACGTTCGCAGCCCTTTTTTACCTTGCTGATAGGAACTTGTTGGTAAATTCCTTGTGCGGAATAGACCGCCCAGCAGGGATGGTCGCCGTCGAAAGCAAAAGTCGTTAATTCCCGTTTGAGCGTGATAGGTTCGTTTTCCTTTGTTTCAAATTCGTAACAGAAAGCAACGCCTTCATCGTAAGCACGAAAAATGATTTTCATCAATCCTATGTACTCTACGTTGGATTCGTTGTAATTTTCCGGTATCGTGTCCCGCTCACCGTAAGGCGGCTTCCACGATTTGCGAACTCCGCGCGGGGTTGGGTCAGGCACCCTAATGCCGCTGGCACGTCTCACAGGTCTTGCAGATTCTCTGGTAAGGATTTTCTTGAAGGATTCCCGTGAAATCATCGGCGTGGGAATGAATTCTCCGTCTAATACTCCGTCGGCGAGTTCGAAGCCGAGGTTGTACAGTTCAAGAATTTTCTTTCCTTTGAAGTACACAACTCCCCACGTTTGGTCGAGGGGACCGACGCGAATTTCGACCTTGAACTCCTCGTTAGGCGATTCCAGCGGATGTATCGTGACAAGTGCCTTGGCAACGCCGGAGAAAAAGGAAAGCGAAACAAAAAGAGCCGCAATAATGAAAGTACGCAACATAACCGATTAAACTCCTGCTTTATTTTTTCTGATAATTTAATTCAGGGCTTTATGTTAGGCGGTCGACGGGCCGCCGGCGAACATGCAGGCGGACTGACTTTCGTAATCCAAAACGTGCTGCAAGTCCTTGTCGCCTCTGCCTGAAAGACAAACTAGAACGTTGCGACTGCGGGGGCTGAAGCCGCCCGCCTCTTTGGTCACCTGCGCTAAAGCATGTGAACTCTCCAGCGCGGGAATGATTCCTTCGTACTTGCATAACAAGTGAAACGCCTCCAACGCTTCCTTATCCGTTATCGTTTCAATCCGTATTCGACCAATGTCCTTCAAGTATGCGTGTTCGGGACCAACTCCCGGATAATCCAAGCCCGCCGAAATCGAATACGCCTCGTGAATCTGCCCGTGCTTGTCCTGCAAAAGTTTCGTCTTCGTACCATGCAGAACGCCGATAGTACCCAATGTCAGTGAAGCACAATGTTCACCGGTCTCAAGTCCTTTGCCGGCGGCTTCTACACCGACAAGTTCAACCTCTTTGTCTTCAAGAAACGGATAGAAAATCCCTATCGCATTACTGCCGCCGCCGACTGCCGCTATAACGCAATCCGGCAATTTACCCGTTATCGTCAGCATCTGATTGCGCGACTCTTCACCGATGATTTTCTGGAACTCCCGAACCATGTAAGGATATGGGTCGGGACCAGCAACTGTTCCGACAACATAAAACGTGCTGTCCGCAACTTCGCTCCAATACCGCAGGGCTTCGCTCATTGCATCTTTCAAAGTCGAGGTACCGGAATTGACCGGCACGACTTCGGCACCCAGAAGTTTCATCCTTTGAACATTCGGCTGTTGACGGCGGATGTCTTCCGAGCCCATAAACACTTTACATTCCAGCCCGAAGAGAGCAGCAACCGTTGCCGTTGCGACTCCATGCTGCCCCGCACCGGTTTCGGCAATGACGCGCTTCTTTCCCATTCTTTTCGCAAGAAGTGCCTGTCCAACCGTGTTGTTGACTTTATGCGCGCCGGTATGGTTCAGGTCTTCCCGCTTGAGATATACACGAACCGATGACAACTGCTGCGACAATCTTTTGGCGAAATATATCGGCGAAGGTCTGCCGACATAATGTTCGAGAAGATACCGGTATTCGTCCCAGAATGTTTTATCGGACAACGCTTCAAGAGCAGCGGCTTTAACTTCGGCAAGCGGGGACATCAAGGTTTCGCCGACGTAGATGCCGCCGTATTCTCCGAAAAAACCGCCGGAGTCGGGCTGATAAACACAATCAAGGGCAGGATAATCCGCAGAAGAAGTCATTGCTTGTCAAAAACATCGGCGTTAGTAATTGAAAGTACACATTTTACCTTTTTTCAGTTCCTTTGCAAGCGTATCTTTTTGTACAGTCCGATTGCAAGTTTTTTAGTGAACAATTCTGAAGTTGCTGCGGCTGAATGTATTGGATGATAAAATATGGCAACACTGCTATTCATACGACCGCGCCTCAATCACCGCAGCGCAGAAGGCACGCTTGGAACCATACCGCTCTTGCGGCTGCATCAGTCCCTTTTTCAACAAACGCCGGGCATTCTCATGGTCGCCAAGCATCGCACGACTGACACCGAGCGAAAAGCAAAGTTCGGCTCTGATGCCTGCTTCCTGAAAATTATCGGCATACTTTTCCACGTGTGAAAACAGCGGATGGTCTTTATCGCCGTAAACAGCCAGTTGCCGTGTGAAATCGCTCAACGCTTCTCTGCAAGGGTAACTGCAAGGACCCTCATGCCATGTTTCTTTGTCGGCAATCTTTGCCTTGGTATTCATGATGTCGTAGAACAATTCCTTGTCGCCGAACTTGACAGCAAGCCTCGCTAACCTCGAATACGGAGTGCCGCCAACCCAAGACGGTCGAAATACCTCGTCCGGCGGAATCGCCGCCAATGTTTTATTCATCGCCGCCTTTGCCTTTTCCATTTCGCCTGTTTCTGCTCGCCTTTCCGCCAAGTAGAGGAAAACGTCAGGCAACCCCAAACGGTCGGCAATTTCCGTTGCCTTATCAAGTTCGCCTCTTATAATGAGTTCCACGCAAAACCTCTCCATTTCCGAACGCGGATTAACACGTTGTTCCGTCTCTTCTTGCCGTTTTTGTTGTTCTTCCGCTTTGTCTTGAGCCATTTTCAAATATCGGGCACCCATTTCCGATTCGCCGTCTTGCATAAGCCGCATTGCCAAATTGCGATAATAATCTATGAGGTAGCGTTCCTCCCACTTTCGTCTTTCGGCACCGTCGGCTTTTTTGAACATCTCGATTGACTCGGTTTCGATTCGATTTGCCTCTTCCGGTGTCTTGTTTTTGAGTACATAAAGCACAATGCTGCCAAGTGGTCCCGTGGGAAAGCCGATGAAATGAAAGTTGCGATAGGTTTCGGGAGAATTGGTGATTTTTCGGAGTGTTTCGAGAGCATCGTCAACAAGACCGAGGTTCAGTTGCGCCGCAAGGATACTGGAATAGATCAAAGATGAACTATTCTTATCAGGACTACCCGTGTAAGTGCCGAGTGCCCGTTTTTCATCGGCGATAATGATTTCGTGCTGTTTGAGCATGCGTTCGACCAGTTCCTTCGAGTTGTGCCGGAACTCGGTTTCCACGTTGAGGCGAGGAATTTTGTAGAAAAGATTGTCGGGATGCCTGAAGTTGCGTTCGTTTTGTCCGGCATGGTTTTCCATGGCATCCATTGCGTCAAGGTATTTGCCGAATTCAAGACAGCACTCAATGTAATTGTTCGTCGCAGGCCACGGCGTAGGCATTATGTTTCTCCGCGGATCGTTTCTGCCGGGAATCCCCTCCGCTTTATAGAGTTCACGTGCCTTTTGGAACCATTGCTCGAATTCTTCCGGCGTACCGTTTCTGCGGCGTTCATACAGAATGGTTCGCATAACCTGCCCTCGATGGTCTTCGGTTTTTGCAAGGGCGAAGGCTTCGTCGCTGCGTCCCAATGCTGCCAGTGCTACGGCAACGGACGGATCGCCAGTAGCCCATCTCACGGCTCGTTCGTCACGAGCCGGTTTCGGTCGTTTCCGCAGTTCTTCAAAGGCACGGTTGGCTTCCGTTCGATAGATTTTCGTGTCGGCTTCGTTTGGAACAAGCGGCGGAAAAAGCCGTTCACGATCCGGTAGAGACATATTATACTTAAGATTAAAATGTGCCGAGTCCGCCGAAAAAGCAAAGTATGATCGTTCCTCTTCATGGAACGTTTTCGCAATGGTTCGCTGAATGTAGCGACAGATATTATTGGCTCGCTCTGATGGAAGACCGCTATCGGCAATTTGCCACGCTTCTTCAAATCGTTTTTGTTCGAGCAGTGCTTCGCTGACGTAACCGGCGGTGAGCATTCCATCTTCCGGTGCCTGCGGCGGCAGCATCGTTTTGAGAAAGTTGATGCCTTTGTCGATGCGCTTTTCCCGGAACAAACGCTCGGCAACGATGAAAGTGTCGTCCGCGACTCTTTGCCGTGCGCCCCAACTCTCTGACGGTTCTTTCCGTCGATAGGGCGGTTCAACAAGGGACATCAATTCGAGTGCATCAAACTTGACCAATGCCTCCAGTGTTTCTTTTGTCAGACCGTTTTGTATCTCGCTCCGATATGCCGCCTTGAAGAGCGATTCGTAGGACGAATCGTCAATTTCTGCAAGAACCGTTAACGGAAACAGGCAGAAGCAAAATAGTAGAGCGAACCGGAGCATCATTTTTTGCCTTTTCCCTTTTTCTTATCCCTCAAAACAACTGCGGCATATTCTGCAACCTGTTCAGGCAATTCAAAATACTGGTCATAGACGTAATGGTCTTCATATTCGCACTTTTTGAAACTGTAAGACCGGCAAATCTTCGGTCGGCTTTCGTAATCCAAACAAAGATTCGTTGCGTCGTCCAAATTGCGGCACTTCGTATGAACGAGGAGATACCAGGTTCCGTCATCGACAAAGACGGTCGCCTTATCGTGAAGCATAAACCAATAGATATTGCTGAACTCTTTTTCGGTTTCCGGCGTATCCAGCGGCAGCGCAAAGTATCGGCAACACTTGCCGGGACAGTACTCACAAGGTATTTTTCCTTCGGGAATCTCTTTGCGGTCAGGTCGTTTGACAGGGTTCATTCTGCCTTCTGCTGTTTCAATGCACGAACAAGCGCGTTGAGACGGGACTTCTTGCGGGCGGCAGCATTGCGGTGAATGATTTTCTTCGACCCGGCTTGGTCGAGCGTTTTCACTGCCAGTTTGAACAGTTCGTCAACCTTTTCGATGTTGCCTTCTTTGACGGCTTTCACAAGATTCTTACAGCGGTTGCGGACAAAAGAACGGGCAGACCGATTGCGCGCCCGCGTTGCGATATTCTGACGAAGACGTTTCTTTGCACTTTTAATGTTCGGCATAATTTTCTTTAATAAACCTCTCTATCTTTTCTGAACGGAAAAACACGGTAATTACCCTTTAATTATTACTCTTTTAGTCCACTTTGTCAAGTAGGACTCCCAAAGGGTAGTAAAAGGTAAAAGAGGGTGGAATTTTGGACTTCACCCCCTTGAAAAAATACAGTTGCTGCGCTAATTATTAGCCCACGTTAATCCACGAATCAATCTTGTCGAAAGACCACGGCTCACGCTGTTCACGTACAAAGAACGAATTCTTTTTCGCTTCCTCGGCACTTTCGCCTTCAAAGGTCTCCGTTTGCGGATTCCACAGTATTTTCTTGCCGCCGAGTTGCATCGAAATGTTGCCGAGATGCGCTATCGTATGCGTCCGATGTCCGCTCTCTGCCGTATAATAGGTTGGCTTCGGCGGTTTGCCGGACTTTATGCAAATTGTAAAGTCGCGGTGTTCTCCGCCGCCGCCCCAATCATTAGCGTTGCTTTCCGGTCTTCCGAAGTCCTTCTTGTCGTCTCCGCTGTTGTCAAACTTGATTTGCAGGAGTTTTTCATCGCTTGCCGTCAATGGACTTCTCCAGCCGCGGGAAAGTACCCAGCCCTTTGTACCTTCAATTTTGATGCCCGGCACTTCCGACCATACGTCCATCGTAATACCGTTAGCATACCGGTAATAAAGTTTGAATGTGTTCGCCGTATTCCAAGGTTCTTCAAACGGCGGGAACTCGCCGGTGCCTTGAACTTCAACGGGACCCGTATCGTCTGTTCCCAAAGCCCATTGCGCAGCATTGATTAAGTGTGAACCCCAGTCGGGCAGCACACCGCCGCTATACGCCAAATTCCAACGCCAGTTATAATGAAGCCGAATCGGAATGTACGGCAAGAGCGGAGCAGGTCCCGTCCATAATTCATAATTCAATGTGTCCGGTATCGGCTGCACGGTTGTCTCACCGCCGCGCTTGTTCGGGTCGCGTGCCATTGTGTTGCCCGGCGGCAAAAGCACTTTGACGTGTTTAACTTCGCCGAGATGTCCATTGCGGGCAAGATTGACGAGTTGCTGATACACCGGTATAGACCGGTTTTCAGAGGCGGTTTGAAAAACCAATCCCGTCTTCTTTTGCGTTTCACACATAAGCCGGCCTTCCTGAATAGTGCGGGTGGGCTTTTCGCAAATCACGTGTTTCCCTGCTTTCATTGCGAAGACGGACATCGGCACGTGCCAGTGGTCGGGTGTAGCGATGCAAACTGCGTCAATATCTTTGCGGTTGACGACATCGCGAAAGTCCTCGTATGATTTGCATTCGTATTCTTTGCCGAATTTCTTGGAATAGAAATCGACAACCTGTTTTTGTGCTGCTGCGGTATAACCTTTGTCGGGGTCGCAGACGGCGACGACTTGCTGGTCGGGATTCTTGAACATCAGCGGGAGATTCCAGCCGCGGCCGTGTGAACCGCTGCCGATGAGTCCCATAGTGATTCTTTCGCTCGGCGGTGTTGTGCCGTCAAGTCCGAGAGCGGTTGACGAAACAACGACCGGTGCTAAACACGAGCCGGCTGTGACAGCAGCCGTTTTCTTCAAAAAACTTCGGCGTGAAGTATTCGACATAAAAAACCTTTCTGAAATGATGAAACGATTGTTGACGTTATTGACAGGATTATTTCCGCATTATATCCTGTTTCGCAAAGTTTGGCAATGTGTCCATAGCAACGTTCCTTTCAGAAAGTTTTCCGTTAATATGTCGGTAAATTTATTCGTCTGTCTGCTGTTCCAGCAATTTTTGGTCAATTTGTTTAGTTGCGTTTGCCCCTAATCTTTTCAAATTTTCTATCCGTCCGATAATTGTTGTTCCTCTTTGCGACGACCTCGACAGTTTATTAAAAGCATCTTCATAAGATTTTTGTGCATCTCTAATTTTATCCCCCACTGTTTCTAAATCCTTTATAAATCCGACAAATTTATCGTACAAATTTCCTGCTTCTTTGGCGATTTCAAAAACATTGCGTTTTTGATTTTCCTGCAGCCAGATAAATGTTATCGTTTTCAATGTAGCAAGCAGCGTTGAAACGGAAACCAAACACACTTTTTTGTTAATAGCGTCATTAAACAGTGTCGGCTGGTGTTGCAATGCAAGATATAGTGCCGGTTCAACCGGAACAAAAAGGAATACGAAGTCCAGTGTGTTTATATCAAGATTGTGATATGACTTTTTACTCAATTCGTCAATGTGCCTTTTAATGCTGACTATATGTTCTGCCAATGCGGTTTCCTGCTGCTTTTTATCATCGGTGTCGCAATATCTTGTGTATGCCGTCAATGAAACTTTGCTGTCAACTACGTAGTGCCGGTCTTCGGGTAAATCAATCACGTAATCCGGTCGAACATTAGCACCATCATCCGTTTTGAAATTTACTTGTTTGCGATAGTGAGTTCCTTCCTGTAATCCCGATGCCTCTAAAATCTTTTCCAACTGGAATTCCCCCCAATCTCCTTGTGTCTTTGAATTACCGGCTAATGCGGTGGTCAATTTCTTTGCCTCATCTGTCATTTTTGTATTCATTTCAATGATATATTCTAGTTGCTTTTTCAATCCCGCTCTTTCCTGCCCTTCTGTGTAGTAAGCTTCTTTTACCTGCTTATCAAATTCGGCTATTTTTTCTTTGAGCGGGTCAACTATCGTTGCGAGTTCTTTTTGATTGGTCTCGCCGAATCTTTTACTATGTTCTTCAAAAATCTTATGCGCAAAAATTTCAAAGTCCGCCTGCATTTTGTCATGGACTTGTTGCAAAATCGCAGCAAATTCTTTTTCTCTTTCCATTTCTTTTTCCTGCCGGTACTTGTTTTCCTCTGTTAACCGTGATATTTCGGCAGTTTGAGATTTTATTTCTGCATCCCTTTGCTCAATACTTTTTTGTAAATTAATGCGTTCTGCCGACAACAATGAATTATTCTGTTCGAGATTTTGATTTGCTTCCGTCAAACGTGATAATTCCGCTGTTAACCGTGATATTTCGGCAGTTTGCGATTTTATTTCTGCATACTTTTGTTCTATAAATTTTTGTAAATCAATGCGTTCTTCCGATAACTGTGAATTATTATGTTCAAGATTTTGATTTGCTTCTGTCAAACGAGATATATCAGCAATTCTTGTACTTTCAGAATTTTGCAACACGTCAAAATTTTGTTTGAGTTCTGCATAAATCGATTGCGAAATATAGCGTTTTTCAATTTCGCTGATGGTGAGAGTGTCCTTTTGGTGTATCTCATTCCAAGAAGCGGCAAGACGTAAGCCGAAAACCAAACCGGCTAAAGTCCCAAATATGACACAAAGAGCAGAAATAAATACGTAAGCCATCATGGTTATAAAATTAATAAAGGTTTGAAAGCCCACGGCAACCTTTTCGTCACAAAAAAATTGCCAGCAGATACGACATGGTGAAGTATCGGTCAGGGATTAAAGTTTGGCAGAGCCACCAACAGAACCACTCAAGAACAGGAGCGGCACGCCAATGAGAAACGGAACAATCCCTCCGACCAAAGAGGCGCATCACTAACATGAAAGGCGCAATGCTGATTCTGTCCGTAGATATACACGCGACACTCCCTTAACGGGAGTCACGCAACTTTGTATACCACCGATAATTTTCTACTCCGGTTGCCCGGTGGTCTTGTAGAAAACTGTCGTCGCCGAAGCGATTCTCATTGTTTGTTGTCGTACTCAATAATTCAATCCATTCCGGCACCACGCCGGACAGGTATTTTCAATTACTCAATCAGTATATCACATTTTTTCACGGAATGCAATACCCGTGAAAAATTTTGTATTTTTTTGTATAAAAAGTGTTTTAGCAGGGTAGACAAAGTTTTTGCAGCGAAATTTCTTTCGCGTTTCTTTCTCCTAATTTTTTCTTACGAATCTATGAAATGAAAAGTTGGTTTTTGTCGATTAGTTTTGGCGGTTTTTGCCGCCATGTCAATTTATGAAAATCTGCCTGGAGGTAATCTTAAGGTTCCTGTTTTTCGATAACTGCAAACGAGACCTTCCAGATACCGGCTTTTGCGGCTTGGACGAGAATCGGCGAAACAGGTCCGTAAGGAACGTCTTTGTTGATTCGGATTCGCAGTTCTGCGGCTTCGCCCCGCTGTTCAACTTCGCGCCGGAATATCTTCGGCAGTTGTTCCAATAATTTGTCCGGCGGCAACAGCGTATTACCGAAGTACACTTGACCGGTGGCGGGAATGTTCAATGTTATTTTCCGGTTATCAGATTCCGCAGCAGGCATGAACGTCTTCGCTTCCGGCAGTTGCAGCGGCATTGAGACCTCTTGTTTAATCAGCGTGCTGGATACGAGAAAGAAAATCACGAGTTGAAAGATAACATCGAGCATCGGTGTTAGGTTGATTGAGAATCCTCTTTGATTTTTCCGAACCGGCGGTTTCATGGTATAATCCTACTATGTTTTTGGGGAAAACTAAAGAGGCGGGGGCTTTAGCCCCCGCAATACTATTAACAAACAAAATATATGCGTGCTTGTATCCAACGGGTAAAAAATGCTTCGGTATTCCTGCCGGAGAAAAACGAAGTCAGCGGAAAAATCGATGCCGGTCTCCTAATTCTGCTCGGCATCAGAACAAACGACACCGCAAAAGAAGCCGAACTGCTAGCCCGAAAATGTTCCGAAATGCGAATCTTTGAAGACGACAACGGTAAAATGAACCGAAGCATCACCGACATCTGCGGTAAAATGCTCGTTGTCAGTCAATTCACTCTCTTCGCCGACTGCCGAAAAGGAAGACGACCAAGTTTCACCGAAGCCGCTCCGCCGGAACTTGCTGAAATACTTTATCAGCATTTCGTTGAAGCCGTCAGGAAATACGGAATATCCGTAGAGACCGGCGTTTTCAAAGCCGAAATGCAGGTACAACTGATAAACAACGGTCCCGTTACGATTTGGCTTGACACGGATTGTTTGTAGTTCACAAAGTCAGATGCTTTTTGTTTTTACACCTGCGGATGCAAGATATTGCCAAGCCCCGTTTGCCGGTGTAAAATGCCGTCATGAAACGTCCAGTCAGATTTTTTAATACAACGGGACCTTGTAATCCCGATGACCATTACATGCTGCCGCCTGCTGAAAGATTGCAGGGCGCACAACTTCACCGTTACGCCGGCGATAAACTCTAGCAGGATGTTAAACAATTACATAAAACATAAACAGGAGTGAAACCATGTTCACTTTTATTCTAGCGGTTCTCGCCGTTTTTCTTTCCTTCGCATTTGCAGCCGGAAATGCGGCGGCGCAGGGAAACTACATTGTCGATGTCTGCGTCTATGGCGGAACCCCTTCCGGCATGACCGCAGCAGTTGCCGCAAAGCAGGAAGGAATGTCCGTGATTGTCATCGAACCAAGCCGCTGGCTCGGCGGGGTACTCGGTGCCGGTATAAAACCGATGCAGGACTGTCCCGAACCGCGAAGCGTCGGCGGACTAACGAAAACAAAAATTTTCAAGTTGGGCAACCTGCCGCCGCTGTTTCGGCAAGCATCCGCCGATTGGCTTGAAGAAGAAAAAATTCCAGTCATCTATGAATACCGTGTTATCTCCGCCCAAAAAGACGGTACCGACATAAAATCAATCCGTCTTGAATACGCACCGCCGGATTCCTTCGGCGTTCCGGCACCGAAGACAACTGTCTCAATCGACAAGCCCTTCAAAGAAGTACGGGCAAAGAGTTACATTGACGCTTCCTACGAAGGCGATTTAATGAAGGTTGCCGGTGTTGACTATTCCGTCGGAAGAGAACCGCAAGCATTACACGACGAAAAAGTTGCCGGAGTTGGTCTGCCGACAAACTGGACACCTATTTCGCCGTATGTTGTTCCGAATCAACCGGAGAGCGGACTGCTCAAAATGGTCGATGCCGACCACGGCAAAGCAATCGGCGAA
>WRCR01000083.1 GCA_009783865.1 Planctomycetaceae bacterium
GACGTTTTACGGCAACTTACCGTATCAGCGGCGATGAGAAAACCGCCCGCGGCAAGGCAGCCGATATTTGTGCGGAACAGACCGTTGAGTTTCCAGTCGCTCTTCTGCCGGACGGAATCATTCCGCAGCAGATTGTCGGGCAAATCGAATCCTTTGAACGTGAAGCGGATACAGATAATTCTTACATTGCTGTTATCAGTTTTGCCGAAGAGTTAGCCGCCGGTGAACACACGCAGTTTCTCAACGTGCTGTTCGGCAATATCAGTATGAAGGCAGGCATTCAACTGATTGCCGTCCAGCCGAGCGAAGGATTGTTTCAATTCCTGAAAGGTCCCCGTTTCGGCATCGAAGGAATCCGCCGCATTGTCGGCGTGCCGCATCGTCCGCTGCTTTTTACTGCTTTGAAACCGATGGGATTGTCGGCGAAAAACCTTGCTGCACTTGCCGGTACTTTTGCGGACGGCGGAATCGACATTATCAAAGACGACCACGGCATCTCGAATCAGCCGTTTTCTCCTTTCGCAGAGCGGGTGAAGTACTGCACGGAAGCAGTTCGGCAATCAAACGCAAAGTCAAACCGCAGCGCAATTTACGTTCCGAATGTTTCTGCGCCGCATGAACAGGTTTTTGGAAGAGGGCAGTTAGCAAAAGAACTCGGTGCAGGTGCCTTGATGATTTCACCAGGATTGACAGGAATTGATGTCATAGGACTGCTTGCGGACAAGACCGGTTTGCCGGTTTTTGCGCATCCTGCGTTTCTTGGCGGAATGGCAATAACTGCCGGTCAGGGTTGTTCTTGTGCAGTGTTGTATGGAACTTTGCTGCGGCTTGCGGGTGCGGACGCAACGATATTTCCGAACTTCGGCGGTCGTTTTCCGCTCACGCAGCAGGATTGCAGCGGCATTGTGGCGGCAAGCAGAGAACCGCTGGGGGATTTGAAGCCGATGTTTCCGAGTCCGGCAGGCGGAATGGAATTGAAGAATTTACCCGCTATGTTGAATAACTACGGCAATGATGTTCTCGTGTTAATCGGCAGCGGCTTATTCAGTGCCGGCGGAAATCTGCTCGATAACTGCAAAAAGTTTGTCGAGGCGGTGCAAAACCAAAAATGAAAACTTGGAATGTAAGTTAGGAAAAAAACAATGACAAACGATGACAAGAACCGGCAGTTTTTGCTTTACACTGCCCCGGACGGCGATGTGCGGGTGGAGGTTATCTTTCAGGACGAAACCGTCTGGCTGACACAAAAATCGCTAGCCGAACTGTTCGGGGTGGACCGCTCCGTTGTCTCAAAACACCTCAAAAACATTTTCGACTCTGGTGAACTGGCGGAAAATTCAGTATGTGCAAAAATTGCACATACTGCCGCTGACGGGAAAACCTACTCGACGCAGTATTACAACCTCGATGCGACTATTGCCGTCGGCTATCGGGTGAACAGTTATCAGGCGACGCAGTTCCGTATCTGGGCGATGTCGGAATGGGTAGTTTTTTTGCACCGATTCTTGGAACTGTCCGATTACCCGATTTTGTTCGACAGCGGCAAGGTCACGGCTTTGGAAGCCAAACTCAAAGCAGAGGCGGAGTACGATGTATTCCGCAAGCGTCAGGACAAGGAGTACATTTCCGATTTCGACCGGGAAATCAAGCGGTTGCTCGGAACAGAACCGCCGTCAGAGCCGCAATCGTGAATTGCGAAATATACAAGTCGGAAGCGAAACGAAGTGCAGTGACCGGATTATTCACTTTTCGGAAACCGCTAACGTGTATTGCGTTCAATCCTATACCCTTCGGGAATAGCATTGTCTGGATTCCATACGTCTTCTCTGGAACGTTCTACCTTTGTCTTTTCACTCCAGCCCATATTTTCTCGCAATAGGTTGCGGATTACCTTAATGTCTTCCGGCGGATTATCAATCAACTCTTGAAACCGTATCCATTGTTCATCGGTCAAAACATCGAACAACAGCGTCCTGTATTTCGTGGAAAACGCTTGTCCCTGGGCTTTCATTTCTTCGCGAATCTTTTTGTACTCCGGGTCATATGCCAATTTTTTAGCAATACCGGGTGCTTTTTCATGGAAAGCCATGCCGCTCATGAGGTTGCCTCCCTGCCGCTCAAATTCAGCGAGTATCTTATTCATTAATGCAATTTGACCGTTGAGAACGCTTTCGAGAACCTTTTCAAATTCTGGCTCATGTCTCTTTTTGATAGCCGTCATCTTCTGTTTTTGGTCACCAGTCAAACCGAGAGCATCAAACACGTTCGGCGAAATGACCGGCATTGCCGATATGCCTGCCAATACCGCCTCGTCCAATTTTTTCTTCTGACTCTCCGTTAATACTGCCAGCACAATTTCGTTTCTGAAATCGGTACGCGAATTACTCATCAACCGTGAGAGTCGTTCAGAAATATCCAGAAACTTCTTTTGTGTCTTCTCATCAGCGTCTTGCATGTTCTCAAAATACGGATCGTGCGGTCTTCGTATTGCATCCATTTCTTCACGGATTTTTTGCGCACCGGGATACTTCTGTTGATACTCGCCTATGTCTGTATTGTTGAGACGATCCAATATCTGTTGGTACTGCTCGTCGGAAATCCCCAAAGCGGTACGTCCTTCTGGAGTGCTCACAACAGCATCCCAAAAGCGTACACCGCGACCGTCCCAGAATGTGCGCATCGACGTTTTCCCGCCAATTTTCCTGCTTTGCTGCCCCATAGGAGTTTTTAATTGCATTGCAGACCCTATCCAGTCAGGAGTCGCTAATCCATTCACTGCACAAAGCAACAGGCACAATACAGCAGCGAGGAGCAATTTCGTTTTCATAAATCCCTCGTTAGAAAAAAGTTACAGTTCATTGAGAGGCGATTGTATCCGATTTTGGCGGTTCTGCAAGTACAAAGAGTCAACCTTATTTTCACTCTCTAACATTCGCGGCTCGTTATCCGGTCGCTTCGCTACGCCGCGTTCCCGGCTTTCAGTTGCTTCCCGTTATATTGCCTTATGCGGTCATACCGTCAAACACGCTCCGCACGTGCAAATTTTTGAAAGAGAACTATTAGCAAAAGAACTCAGTGTCGGCGGAAATCTGCTCTATAATTGCAAAAAGTTTATCGAAGCGTACAATTCGTATAAATAAGAACTGCACTGTACAAGCAACAAACGATGAACCCAAGTATTATCCTTGTCATTTTATGGACGGCAGCAATCGGCGATTCACCCGAAGCGGGATACTCCTCCGCAGTACCGATAAACGACCGGATTTACATCACGGCAAACCACGACGGCGGTTCGACTGTGTTCTGTCTCAATGCCGCAAACGGTCAACCGCTCTGGACTTATCGAAACGGTCCAGCATGGCCGGAAATGTTCGCCGGAACCCGCAGTACACCGCTCATTGACAACAAATTCCTCTACGACGAATCGCCGCACGGAAAAATCGTCTGTCTCGACACCGCAACCGGCAAACGAATTTGGAGCCGTAATCTATTGAACGATTATGGAACGCCGAACACCTTGTACGGACGCTCCGGTTCACTCCGAATTGAGGGTGACCGATTGTTCACACAACTTGGCGGCGAAAGAGCATCAATGCTCTGCCTTGACAAGAAAACCGGCAAGACACTTTGGCTCGGCGAAAGTACCGGAAATGCCGCCGGATACGGTTCGCCGGTTCTGTTCGACTTTGAAGACATTCCGATAATCGCTGCTATGGATGCCAAAGGACTTTTTGCCGTGAATCGCAAGACCGGAAAATTATTGTTTCATTTTCGGCATCCTGCGCGCCTTGACGAAAATATCACAACGCCGATTTATCGGGACGGAAAAATTTTCATTACTAACGGTGCCGGAAGCGATTCCAAACTGCTGAAACTGTCCGCTCAGAATGAGATGGTAAATGCCGAGGAAGTGTGGACAAACCGGCTGATGTCGAATGCACATCAAGGCGTTGTCCTGCGTAATGGTTTGTTGTACGGTGCAACGAACAAACGCGGCGGCGGGTTTGCGTGCATTCGCTGGGACGATGGTGCCGACGTGTTTCTCGACCGGAATATAGTGCGGGGTTCCTTCGATGTTGCCGATGACATTTTTTTCGTTCTGACGGAGTTCGGCGAAATCGTCGTTGCCAAACCGGCGGAGCGGAACTTTGACGTGTTGACTCGATTGCAACTACCAAAAGGCAGCACCGGACAGGTTTATACACATCCGGTAGTGAGCGGCAACCGATTGTACGTCCGTGTTGGACAAGTGCTGTATTGTATCGAGCGGCGGTAATAATAAAAAAACGGTATTGTTTTCCCTGCCTCAAAATGTAGAATAAACATAAACAAAGAGCCGCTAACGTTCTCAAAACAATCGAAGAAACTAACCCCATTTGTTTTATGACTACCCCATCTCCTCTTACTTTCCGCGTTAGTTGCCGGGCGTGTTTCGGCACAGAGATTTGGCTTCTCGGACGCATAGTCCGCGCACTAACCGAAGCCGGTCTTTTGTCCTCGGCACCGGCGGCAGATGATACGGACGTAGAACGAATAGCAGAATTGTTTATCACTAACATCGAACAAATTACTTGTAGTGCCTGTGAAAAAACCAAGGTACTGTTTGTCCAGCGCATCAAGTAATTCATTCCAAAAAACCGACGACAGAAAAACCGTCAATAATGACATCTATGAGAGCACCGTTATTTTTGTATCCATTGATGGAACACGAACTGTATTGGCTGTACGTGTTGATTCTCTTTGTAGTGTCTTTCTTTGTCGGAACCACTGTTACTAATTTTCTATACCGGGATGTTTCATGGAACAGTATGATTAAAAGTGATTACTGGCACTATGATGGTATGCGGAGTACTGGTCTAGAGAAATACTTGTACGTTGTCTTCGTTATT
Organism: Planctomycetaceae bacterium; assembly: GCA_009783865.1. Lineage (GTDB taxonomy): Bacteria > Planctomycetota > Planctomycetia > Pirellulales > Thermoguttaceae > WRKP01. The sequence goes on from WRCR01000083.1 coordinate 4,890, forward strand.
TCTTTCATCGTTCTCGCTGTATTAAATTGTTGCGTGACAGCCCTGCTGAATAAATGAAATCCGGACTACGGAAATCTGTCGATAATTGCAAAAAGTTTGTTGAGACGATATAATGGTCATCGGATGGCTTCTTTCACATTTTTTCATACAGCATAAAATGTCAATTCCCAAAGTATCCCTGTTGACAAGTATTCTTTTACTTGTCGTTGTAATGACCGCGGCAGCCGCCGAGTTCAAAATTGATGCCGACTTTCCCGGCGGCAACATCGTTGTTAAAGAAATCGACGGTGATAATGTCCGCCTAGACGTGGACTTGCGCGATACAAGCGAAAAAGAATTCGGCGGAAAATGGTTCTACTGGTCGTTCCGCATTCGCGGTGCCGAAGGTCGGACGCTAAACTTTGAATTTACGCCCGTTCTCAACGGACCCATCGGTGCGCGGGGACCTGCAATCAGCAATGACGGCGGATATACTTGGCGTTGGCTCAGTGACAGCCCCGGATTTGCAAGGACTAAATTTCAATACACATTCACTGCTGACGAAAAAGACGTTCTCTTCAGCACAGGAATGAACTATACCGAAAAGAATCTGAAACGCTTCCTCGAAAAACACAAGGGCAGCGCAAACCTGAAACTCGAAACGCTATGCAAATCGAAAAAGGGACGTGATGTTGAATTGCTTCGCATTCCCGGCAAAGGCAACGCCGCCGACTTCAAAATTGCATTGACGGCGCGGCATCACTGCTGCGAAATGATGGCGAATTACGTCTTGGAAGGAATCATCGAAACGACACTTTCCGATACAGACGACGGAAAATGGCTGCGTGAACACTGCGATTTCTTCATCGTTCCGTTTGTCGATAGAGACGGTGTTGAAGACGGTGACCAAGGCAAGAACCGCAAGCCGCATGACCACAATCGGGACTATGTCCAGCGGATATATCCTGAAGTCAAAGCAATTACGGAACAGGTGCCGGCGTGGCAAAACGAAAAGCCGATTCTTTGGGTAGATTTGCATTGTCCGATGCTGCGCAACGGCAGAAACGACGCACCGTTGGATAAGGTATCGGAAGAATCTCTGCAACTGTACGGAACTCTTCACGAAGCCGGTACACCGCTGGAAGAGTGTTGGAAAATTCAGCAGCGGTTCAGTAAAATCTTGGAAGCGGAGCAGAAAGGTACTATACCGTACAAACAGGCGTTCATTCTTAATTATCATTCGAGTCGTGCGCAGGCATCAGCCAGAATGGGCAGTCCAAATATATTGAGCAGTTGTCTATGGGCGGCGACATTGCCGAACATTATCTTTGCGGCAACTCTTGAAACGCCTTACGCTAATGCATCGAACGCTGTTGTCGATGCCGATTCGGGACGGGCGTTGGGACGCGATTTTGCTCATGCTATTCATCTTTGTTTGAAAGAAGAATTTGAACGCCGCCGCACAAGCAGCGGTAAATGAAATGGACATGCCGTTAAACACGCGCCGCCCTGTAAAAGTTTGCAGCGGTTTAGAGTTTCTTTGAATTTTCATTTTTATATGTTATACTACAGTATCTTTGTCTTACCGCAGGCGCGTCCGGTTGAGCCAAACGAAGTAGTTCAAGGGCAGAACATCCGATTAGAATCGGAAGACGCGGGTTCGATTCCCGCCGAAAGTGAAGTGATGAACCGAATGTGTTCCGCGACGGGTTTTACGAGACAAAGGTGGGTAGCTCAGTGGGAGAGCATCGGATACAGGTTCCGACTGGCACGGGTTCGACTCCCGTCTTACGATGCGGTGGTAAAACATCGCTGTCGATTCGAAGCCGGCTGGGCGGAGAGAACTTTTCGGACATTCCCGGCGAAAAACATAACTTCGGTTGCGTTGTTCCGCACTTGGAAACGCTGCTTTGCAATACGCAGATACCGTTTCAAGAATCCTTCACTCCAAAACATTTTGTGACCAGCGCGCATCGGCAGAACTCCGGTTTTGCCGCTGGTGCTATGGAATCAGATGGCTTCGGGCGGCGGATACTGAAACTCAAGCCGTATTCCGCAGCGGAAACAAGAGAATGAACGGGGAGGTCTTTTTGTCCGGTCGGCAGTTTTTGAATTTTCCCGACAGTTCCGCAGATATAAACAACCTTTTTCGGAGAATCCAATGAAAATCGTTCGAAAATGCCTTTTCTGGTCAGAGTACAAAGTATTGAAAAACGAATACGGTTTGCACTTCGTTGATAACGAATTCACCGAGGTTTTGAAGCCGGGAACGTATTGGTTTTTCAACGGGAAAAGTGAACATCGAGTCGAAGAATCTCACAAACTAATGCCGTGGATTCTCTGTTCCCGCCTTGAGGAAATACTGGTTTCCGATAAGTTGCAGGGACTGGCGGAAGTCATTGATTTGAAAGAAGACCAGCGGGCATTGGTTTGGATTGACGGACGCTTTCACACTGTTCTCAAGCCGGGACGAACCGCTTATTGGCTCGGACCTAAACAGGTATCCGTAGAAACAGTTGATGCAAAGACAACCCGGTTTCAGCATCCGCTGCTGCAAACTATCATTCAAACGCCGAGCGGCAAACAACTGCTGCAGCCGCTGATTGTCCCGCCGTATCACACCGGCTTGCTTTACTATGATGGTAAATTCACCGAAGCATTGCCGCCGGGCTTATATGCGTTCTGGAAAGATATAACCGATGTCAAATTGACGAATATCGACTTGCGGGAACAGACCATTGATATAACCGGTCAGGAATTGATGACGGCGGATAACGTCACGCTCCGTGTCAATACCTACGTTTGTTTTAAGGTGATTGATGCCGAAAAGACGGCGAGAACTGTTGACGATGTGCAGAAAGCATTGTATCGGGAATCGCAATTAGTATTGCGGAAAGTTCTCGGCAAGCGGGAACTGGAACAGTTTTTGTCGGATAAGACCGAATTGACAAATGAAGCGGAACAGATGCTGCAATCGAAAACAGCGGCATTGGGTATTTCAGTACAGGCGTTTGGAATCCGGGACGTGATTTTGCCCGGCGAAATGAAGGAACTGCTTAACAAGGTAACGGAAGCAAAGAAGGCAGCGGAAGCGAATCTGATAGTGCGGCGTGAAGAAACGGCTGCGATGCGCAGTCAGGCAAACACGGCGAAACTGCTGGAAAATAATCCTACGCTGATGCGGCTGCGGGAATTGGAGATTTTGGAAAAGTTAATTGCTTCCGGCAAACTGCAAATCGTTATCGGCGAAAAAGGTCTGGCGGACAAAATTGTAAATCTGCTGTTGGCGGCGGACGGTTAACTCCGTTCTACCGCCTTGTGCGGACATACCGTCAAACACGTTCCGCACTTCGTACATTTATCGCTGATAATGCGGTGCTGCTGATATGGTACCGAAGGTATTGCACCCGCCGCACAAGCGCGGCTGCACATAGAACAGCCGTTGCAATTCCCGTTGATGCGGTATTCAATCAGCGGCAAACACTTACCGGCTGGACAGCGTCCCTTCAAATGTTCTTCGTATTCACTGCGGAAATACTTCAGCGTTGACAACACAGGATTCGGAGCGGTCTTGCCCAATCCGCAAAATGAACCGGCTTTAACTTGACGAGCAAGCAATTCCAATTCGTTCAAGTCGTCCTTCTTACCCTTTCCGCTGCATAGATTTTCGAGTATGTCCAGCATTCTCCGTGTTCCGACCCGGCAGAAGGTACACTTGCCGCAACTTTGTTCTTGCGTGAAAGACAGAAAATATCGTGCGATGTCAACCATGCAATCGTTGTTGTCCAGCACAACGAGTCCGCCGGAACCCATTATCGCTCCGATTTCGGCAAGCGATTCATAATCCACCGATGTATCGGACAACCATTCGGGAACGCAGCCGCCGGAAGGACCGCCGATTTGCACCGCCTTGAAAGTATTATCGGCATGACTAGTACCGCCGCCGATTTCTTCAACGATTTCCCGCACTGTGATTCCCATCGGGACTTCAATGAGACCGCCGCGTTTGACTTTACCGGCAAGCGAAAAAACCTTCGTTCCTTTACTCTTCTCGGTTCCGAACTTTGCGAAGGTTTCCGCTCCGTGCTGCGGAACATCGGAAAAAATAAACGGAACCAGCGAATATGTTTCAACATTGTTGACCAAAGTCGGCTTGCCGTACAAACCGGAAACAGCGGGAAACGGCGGACGCAAACGCGGCATACCCCTCCGTCCTTCCATCGATTCCAGCAAAGCGGTTTCTTCTCCGCAAACAAAAGCACCGGCACCTTCCTTGATGGACAAGTCAAACGAAAAACCGCTGCCTAATATGTTTTCGCCGAGCAGATTGTTTTCATAACATTGTTTCAAAGCGTTGCGTATACGTTCCACTGCGAGCGGATATTCTGCACGGATATAAAAGAAACCTTGTCTTGCTCCGACTGTATAAGCGGCGATACTGATTCCTTCGATAATCCGAAACGGAAATGATTCCAATAACATTCTGTCCATGAAGGCACCGGGGTCTCCTTCATCGCCGTTGCATACAATGTATTTTTCCGAGCCGGTTGCTGATAAAACGGCTTCCCACTTCTTGAAGGTTGGAAAGCCCGCTCCGCCGCGCCCGCGAAGTCCCGCCGTTTCCAATTCCGCAATGATTTTCTCCGAAGTCCGGCGTTCCGTTAAAACACGCTTCAATGCACGAAAGCCGTTATGATTCTGATAGTCCGCTAAATCAATCGGATTGATTTCGCCGCAGCAGTCCATCGCAATGCGCTGCTGTCTGCCCAAAAATGAACTGACGGGATACTGCCCGAATTCAAGCAGATTCTCTTTCGAAGCATCGGGAAATTCATTACTCCAGAGTTCTTCGAGAAAATTACTGCATCGTTCTTTGAAACGGTAAGTCCAATGTTTTGCCTTATAATTGCGCAGCAGAATCGTCTTAACATGTTCTGCTTGTACTTTAGCGTAGAATCGTGAAACCTTTTTCCTCGTGACGGTTTCCAGCAGCGGTGTTTGATGACACATTCCAACGCAGCCGACCGGCTCGATGTTAATGTCGAGGTTTGCTTCGCTGATAATCCGTTGAACTTCACGATAGACGGCAGCACTGCCTTGCGCTTGACAGCAGGAACCGAGACCGATTTTAACCGTCTCGATTTCGGTTCCCTGCACAAAAGATAAAGCCGAAGCAGTACCGTTCTTTTCCCGATTTTGAAAGTCCTCTAGTACATCCGGTACCGAAGACGGTGTTAAATGACCGTAAGTGATTCCGTCAATCTGCACCACCGGTGCTAAAGTACAGCAGCCGAGACAAGCGACTTTCTGTACCGTGAATTGCCGGTCTTTATCGGTATCATCGCCGTCCGCAAGTTGCAGTGTTTCCCGAAAAGCGTTGAGAATTCCTTCCGCGCCTTTGACGTGACAAGCAGTACCGGTGCAGACGCAGATGATATGTTCGCCGGTCGGTTTATGCCGGAATTGGTCGTAAAAAGTTGCAATGCCGGTCAGAGCAGACGGCGTGATTTCAGTGCGGCGGCAGATTTCTTCGAGAACTTCCTGCGGCAAATACCGGTAATGTTTCTGCACCGCTTGCAGAATCGGGAGCAGAGCGTCTTTCGATTTACCGTGCTGTTCGAGAATTGCTTCGAGCATGTCTAAAATTCTTCCGGTGTTTTCCACGGGTTTTGCCAATCACCCCAATGTTCAAGATATTGACTATAAACAGGGAATTTTTCTGTTTGCGATGAAATCCAGTCCTTTGTTTTCTGAACGAGATTATGTTCTTCGCCTAGCGGCAGGTTGCCGGTCAACATCATTGTCCGCAGGAAAACGAAGTAAGTATCTAAAACATCGCAGCGGCAGTAATCGTTGATTTGTTTGAGTGCTTCGCTTCGGTCATCGGGATTGCCGTCGTAAATATCCTGCACCATAAATCCCTGCATGTTCATTTTTCCGGGCTTGCCGAGAAGATTGGCGGCAAGATTTAATCCGCCGTTGAATCGGGCAGCACCGAAGTTTGTCAAGATGTCGAACAGGTCGATGTGCGATTTCATGTTGAATCTATTGCGCGGCTGTTCAAAGGTTTTCGAGTTTGCTGCGAACCAATCAGGAATCGGAATGCCGTATCGAAATGCTGCTAATTCGAGCATCGGAATATCAAAACCGCGTCCGTTGAAACTAACCAGTGTCGGCTGTTTATATTTTTTCCAGCCCCTCCAAAATTTGGCACAAATTTCGTGAGAGCGGTACTGCGGTTCGTCAATCGCAACAATATCGAGGAGTTCGTATTTGTCGCTGACTTTCCCGATAACTACGGAGACGGGAATCTGAAACGTGTATGGAATAAAATCGGAGTCGCCGTTTGTTCTTTTGAGAAGTTCATCACGGTATTCCCGAATAGCGTTTTCGGGCGGCACTTTACCGGCAAAATGCACTTTGGAAATAAGTTGTGCGTCCGCAACACTTTCAATATCGAAAACCAAATACGCAGGAGAGTCAGTCATGTTCGTCGTAGATATGTAAAATTATTTTTTCATATTATCCGAATTTTTAGCGGAATTGCAAGACGGTATATTTAGCCGGTACTCCGGCTGCAAGTTTTTTTCACGTTGTTCGTTTAGCGGACGGTTCAACGAAC
>WRCR01000084.1 GCA_009783865.1 Planctomycetaceae bacterium
ACGTCCAAAATCGAACTAAACCTTCGTTTTGAACAACTTGCCAGATTGTCCGATTCTCCGTTGCCGTCTGATGCTTGGCGGCGATTTCATAAGATACGCCGCACCGACCCTGACGAATTAAAATCAATCAAGACATGCGCCCGGTCTCTTGTGCTTATTTCGATATGGAAAACGTCTTATTCGGCAATTATAATCAGTTTGGTATGTGGTTTAGCACTTTGGCTTTGCAGTGCCGTATGGTTTCACAATATCTTTTGGATCAATGATGTTTTGTATTTATTGACGGTGTTGTTTGTACTGGCACCAATCATTACTCTGTTCGGTTTGCGATTCGTCGTAAATTGGAAGCGATGTGGTCAAGCACCCCGTGTAACAGTCGGCGAAATCGTTAATTACCTCGTTAATAAGCGACCGGATCATTCCGTTCGTGCCGACGGTCTTCCTTATAGCCGCGAGGAAATCGAACAATTCGTCGCAGAAGTTCTTTGCGAGTCATTGGCGGTCAAACCGGAAGAAATTAGACCGGAAGCCCGAATTGTTCATGACCTCGGAGCGGCGTGATAGGATAATGAACCGCAATCTGACAATTACGTGTAAAAGGTATTGCCCTGTTTCTCCGAAAAGTGTACAATAACGGAAAAGTAAATTTTCGGAGCGAATTGTGATTCAATTCAACGAGTGTACGAAAAATCCGACCGATAAAACTCGATTGCGGTGGTTATTGGTTATCCGATGGGGTATATTTGTAATCGGGTGCCTTGCTTTACTGCACACATTGATACACGACGAGAGACCGGTGCCAAATCCAGTCGTGTTTAACTTTACATCGGTGGTGTTGTGGGTTGCCGGTATAATAGCCATCTTGACCTCTTGGACGGTAGGCATTATCAGCGAGAGAATAATCAAACAACGAGAAATCAATGAACTGAAATCAGAAATTCAGGAATTGAAAAACATTTTGGCGCAGAAATGACATGTCCACCCAACAAACCGGTTTTCGTAATTCTCGGCGGTCCAAATGGGGCGGGCAAGACGACGGGTGCGCTGTCGATACTGCCGTTTGAACTTCGGATTCTTCATTTCGTAAATGCCGACTTGATTGCACGGGGGCTCTCACCGCTTGCACCGGCACTTGCCGATTTCGATGCCGCACGAATGATGCTCCAACGGATGCGGGAACTGCAAAACCGCCATGAAAACTTCGCCGTCGAAACGACCCTTGCCTCGAAGACCCTTGTACCTTTTCTCCGAAAGTGTAAAATGACGGGATACGAAACACGATTGATTTTCGTTGCGTTGGACAATCCCGAAACGGCGATTCGCAGGGTCGCCATTCGTGTTGCCAAAGGCGGACACGACATTCCAGAGGAAACCGTCCGCCGACGCTTTGTTCGCGGACTTCGCAACTTTTTCGATGTGTACCGCAACGAAGTCGATAATTGGACGCTGTTGGATAACTCCGGCAGTTGCTGGAAAATTGTTGCGGTAAAAGATAACCAAACAGGGCAACGAGTTTTTGACGCTGATATTTGGCAAAACCTTGAAGGGCAATCCAAAAATGAAACAAGAAGTCACTGACATTCCTGATGTATTTGACGCACAGTTGGACGAATTTAATCAAAAGGTTCTCAGGGGTGCCCGTGTTGCCATAGAAACCGAGGTTGCGGAGTTGCGGCGGTTGAAGTTGCCGATAATTCGCTCGGTAAATGGAAAACCGTTTGACTTTAATCCCGACACCAATCCTGACGCACCGCCATGGAGTGAACGGCTGGATTACCGATAAAGACATGATGCTTGTGGTTCTATTGTATCAATAAACACCGTTTTTTTCTCTTGCTTTATAATCGCAAGATTGTTATTCTCCGCAGAAGTCATTTTATCCTTTACGGAAATTGTATAATCCGCCGAGAAACAAAACATGTTTTTTAACACCGCAGCAAAACCCAAAAGCGTTCAGGAAAGCATCGAGGAATCCTTCGGTCTCGAAGGACCGCCGGATGTTCACGTCACCATCGGCGGGAAAACCTACCTGTATTTTGCCGGCAGCGGCTACTTGGGCTTGCAGTCCTCGCCGGAAATTCTTGCCGCCGCTTGCGAAGCCGTCTTGCAATACGGGGTCGGCACCGCCGCCATGAGAACCGCTTTGACTTCGCCGCCCGTCTTTGAAGTTGAACGCCGCATCGCCGCTATGCTCGGAACGGAACGCTCCCTATACACCGTATCCGGCTATTCTGCCAATCAAATTTTGATAACCGCTCTCGAAGGAACTTTCGACCGGATTTTCATTGATGAGTCGGCGCATTACTCGCTCTTCGATGCCGCTAAACGAATGAAGCGGAACCGAAAGTTGGTAGTGTTTCGGCATTGCAGTACCAGCGATTTGAAAGACAAACTCGATTCGGAACTTCTGTTTAATGAACGTCCGATGATTTTAACGGACGGTGTTTTTTCAATGCTGGGAACAGCCGCTCCGCTGCGGGAATATATCGACTTGCTATCACATTATGAAGGCGCGTCGCTTTGCATTGATGACGCACAGGGTTTCGGTGTTCTGGGCGCAAATGGATTAGGAACGCTGGAACATTTCGGCATAAGTCCCGCGCTTGCTAACCGGACTATTCAGGACAATAGCGAATTCGATTTGTGCGGCGAGTTTGCTGAATCAATACCGGAAGTCAAACTTTACTTGGGCTTTTCGTTGAGTAAAGCAGCGGGCGGCGGCGGCGGTATCATCGCAGGTTCCGAAACCTTCATTCAATATCTGAAAGACCGCTCGACCTTTTATCATGCCGCATCGGCACCGGCGAACCCCATCGCTGCTGCAACGGCGAAAGCATTGCCGTTGGTTGCTGCAAAACATCTGCGTCAAAACCTGCATGAAAATGTTAGAACGTTGAAGAACAAGTTGCGGAACATCGGGATTCAAACGAATGATACTCCGATTCCAATGGCGGTATTCACGCTTGGTTCGTCATTGAATATGCGGCGGATTCAAAAAGAGTTATCGCAGCGGGGAATTTTGATTTCGTATTTGCCCCGTTATGCCGGTCTCGGTTCGGAAGGCGCGTTGCGCATCGCCGTTTTCGCAACGCATACGGAAGAGATGATAAGCGAATTGATGGATACGTTGAAAAGCGTGATATAGCCGCAACCCTTCGGCTTGCGGCTTTTATTTCTTGCAAGTTTTTTTCACGTCATTCGTTTAGCGGACGGTTCAACGAACCGCCGCTCTTTTGTGGTTTAAATTTTTAGGTGTATTGCAAATCCAGAAAAAAACATGATACGCCACATCTGTAATTAAAAACGAAACGCAATCGGCAACACGGGGTGGCGACTTCCAATCCGATGTTCACATGATACGAAATAATTTCGGAATTGCAATATCGTCATCAGCGTGAACGTTTTTTCTTTCGGCTTGCCTTTGCCAGCGTCACTATGGTCTTCCGCCCCGACTTCGGCAAATCGTTCCAAGAGCGGATAAGTGCCTGCAATCCCGTTGCCCTCATGTTTTGAAACGGCTTGTCCCAAACGATGCCAGCCCTCTTTGCGATAAAACTGCCCAGCGACTTCTTATCGGTTATTTCGGGAAAGACACGGTCTTCGCCCTTATCGGACAGCGTTTCGTCAACTTCCCGCAATCGACTGATGAGTTGTGTACCGGCTGAATGCGGAGTCGATTTTCTATTCCGCTTTTTTCTTTTTGCCGTAATTTGCCCCCGAGAATTTGTTCTTGAATTTTTCGATACGTCCCGCGGTGTCAACAAATTTCAACTTGCCGGTATAAAAAGGGTGACAAACGCTGCAAATATCGACTTTAATTTCCGGCCTGGTCGAGCGGGTCTTAAATTTATTACCGCAACCGCAAGTTACCTGTGTTTCAACATATTTAGGATGTATGTTCTTCTGCATTTTTTTACCTCAATAGAGTTATTTTTATGTTGTTTTTCGTTCACAAAATACCGTAAAACCGGCTTATTTATACTACTTTTTTCCGTTTTGACAAGGGGCGGCTAAACTTGAATGCTTTGATACCTTGGGAGCGGTGTAAAACTTTATCGGGAATTGCACGGCAACAATCTCTCCCACAACCGACCGTAAATACCTAACAAAAAGTCCTGACTCGAAAAATTTTTGTAAAGCCGAACCCCTGAAAAACAAGGTGCAAACGCTTGCAAGTACTTATATTTTACCTGAACTACCTGATTTAACAATTTCTTACCCATTTTAACATTTTTTACTTTAAGCGGGGACTAAAGTCCCCCGTCTCTTTAGCAACATATTTAACCAGCGAAATGATAACACATCCGACTAGAACGCCGATAATGGCGATAACGACTAAAAGTTCTACGAGGGTGAACGCCCTCTTGCTAAGGACGGGATATTGGGAATAGAAAAAAGGAAGTGTAAAAATCCCTTATTGCAGCAGTTTCTCAAATTCTTTCAAGAAAATTTTCCGGGATACTTGAATTCTGGGGAACTTGTATCATTCGATAAAGAATTGCGGTGCGCAGCACGGCGCGCATTCAAACTTCTTTCGAACGCTTCGCGCCCAAACTTCCAGAATAGTGCAGGGCGAATAAAAAATTCCATGAGAGTCGATGTCAACAAACCGCCGATGACCACCGTTGCAATCGGATAAAGTATTTCCCGTCCCGGTTTGTCAGCCGCAAGCGTCAGTGGCACAAGTGCAATCACCGAAGTCAATGCCGTCATCAGCACCGGTGCAACACGCTCTCGTCCAGCCCGTATCAGCATTTCTTTAGAAAAAGTTTCGCCCTCATATTGAACGAGATGTAAGTAATGGTCAATCAAAAGAATACCATTCCGTGAAGCGATTCCGCAGAGCGAAATCATTCCGACAAGACACGGTATTGTCCGTCCTTGTCCCGTCAATACAATGGCGGCAACCGCTCCGACTAACGCCAGTGGCAGCGCAACCATGATTTGAAGCGAAATATTTGCCGACTGGAACATCGTGTACAAAAGCAGAAAAATAACGAGTACCGACAAACAAGACAAGAGAATAATCTGCTGCGTTGCTTCCTGCTCACTCTGAAAAATGCCCGACAGTTCCAGCGTGTAATTATCGGAAGTCAATTCTTCCAAATGCGGCTGAAGGACTCTGTCGATGTCGTTCTTAACATCGACTGCTCCCCGATGACTTGGATTCGACTGCACCACGACTTGACGATGACCGGCTTCATGGTCGATGCGGCTTGGACCGTGAGAATTCACGATGACCGCTAATTCTCCCAACGGTACAACACCGCCTTCGGGAAGTGAAATCGGCAAGTCCTGCAAGAGATTAGCGTCTTCACGATATTCTTCGGCAAGACGTATTAACACGTCAAAATACCTGCGTTCAGAATCGATAACTTCGGTTGCAACGCAGCCGCTCATAGCGGTTTCAACAGCAGAATTGACATCAACCGGTGTGAGTCCATGCCGGGCAAGTTTGTCGCGGTCAAGTTCGATTCTAATTTGCGGAATATCTATCTGGATTGGTTCAATCCGCGTTTTACCTATGTCTGGAATGTCGGTTATCAATTCCTGAACACGGGCTGCCCGCTCGTTTAATGACCGCAGATTATTACCGCGAAGTTTAATGGCAATGCGCGCACTAGTTCCTGAACGAAGATGACTAATCAAATGCTGAAGCGGCTGGTCATGAAATGCGATGGCACCGGGAATGTTAGTCGGCGCAATCAATGTTTCCAGGTCGGTAATTATCGCTTCCATTTTCCGTTTTGTTTTCGGGTCAACAGAACAAATCAACTCCGCTGTACTGACCGGTACGGCATGTTCGTCAAGTTCGGCGCGTCCAATCCGACCTGAGATTGATTGAATTCCTTCGATGGATTGAACCTGTGATGCTAATCGCCGCGCAAGTTTTTCCGTTGTTTCCAACGGTGTTCCCGGCATGAGGTCAACGTTGACTTGAATCGCTCCTTCGTTGAACGGCGGCATAAAATCCCGCGGCAATGCAAGGAAAACAAGCAGCGCAGCAACGGAAGCGATAACACCAAGCAGCAGTACAAGGCGCGGAAATTTCAAACCGAACCGAATCGCTGTTTCGGCAAAAAGTTGTACAAACCGCAGCACAAGTCCGCTGCTTTCCCGATGCAGATATGCTGTTTTGGGAAGCAGCCATTTTGAAAGTATCGGCGTTATTGTCAGCGAAACAAGCAGCGAAGCAAAAATTGAAACGACATAAGCAACACCGAGCGGAGCGAATAATCGTCCTTCGATGCCGGAAAGCCAAAACAGCGGAAAGAAACAAACACAGACGATTGCCGTCCCATATACAATGGAATTACGGATTTCGCAACTTGCTTCATAGACAATTTCGATAGAACTTCGCGGCGTTTCCGAAAGAAAGTTTTCCTTGAGCCGCCGGAAGATATTTTCGACATCAACGATGGCATCATCGACTAATTCTCCGATAGCAACGGCAAGTCCGCCGAGCGTCATCGTGTTAATCGAAAAGCCGAGCCAAGCGAATATCAAACAAGTTGTGATGATGGACATCGGTATTGCCAACAGAGTAATGAACGTAATGCGAAGATTCATCAAGAAGAAAAACAGAACTACGACAACAAGTAATACGCCGAGATAAAGGGCTTCGAGAACGTTGTTAATCGCTAAATCGATAAACGTCCGCTGCTGATATAGACATTCAATTCTCAAGTCGGGATGTTTCGTTTGCAATTCATTTTGAATCTGTTCAATTTTCTGAAGAAGCGTGCTGGTTAATTGCCGTGTATCTTCAAGCGGCTGTTTTTCAACAGTTAGTATAACCGCTTTGTTTGCCGATATGATTCCCGTCATCGGTTCATGAAACGAGATAAAACCGTCGCCGACTTTAGTTGCGGGTGCTTCAACGACATCAGCAACGAGGTCAAGGAGAATCGGCGGGTCTGTATTCGGTTTAACAACGAGTTTTTTAATATCGTCAATGGTTCGGATGCGTCCCACAGAACGGATGAGCGATTGTTTGTTTCCTGCTCCCATGAGATAGCCGCCGGTGACATTTTGATTGCTGCGGGTCAATGCCGTTTCGACATCATCAATTCGGACATCATATTTACGCAAATCATCTGCGCGGAGAAGAACTTGAAACTGTTTTCGTTCTCCGCCCATTGTATAGACCTCGGAAACTCCTTGAACGGCAAGAAGCCGCCGCCGAATCGTCCAATCGGCAAGAGTCCGCAGTTCCATGTCTGTTAGCGGTTGAAAGTCCGGCGGCAGCACAGCCGGATTCAAGTTGGTGTCATCACTCCAGACGGCGAGAACGGCTATCTGTCCCATTACGGACGAAATCGGTGTCATCTGCGGAACGATTCCATCCGGCAACCGGTCTATTGCAAGTTGAAGCCGTTCAGCGACTATCTGACGCGATTGAAAAACATCGCTGCCCCAATCGAATTCGATAGTAATAATTGACAAGCCGACCGTCGTTTGACTCCGAATTGCAAGCGCGCCAGTTGCACCGTTGAGAACGGTTTCCAGCGGCGTTGTCACCAAGGTTTCTACTTCTTCCGGTGCGAAGCCGGGACATTCTGTCATAACCGTGACACGCGGACGATTCAAATCGGGAAGAACATCTATCGGCAGTTCAAGCATCTGCTTCGTGCCGAAAATTACCAAGAAAACAGCAGCAGCGAAAACAATCAAACGGTGCCGAAGCGAAAAGAAAATGATACGATTGAGCATAAAATGATTCGTCTGTAGACAATAGTATTTAGTATGAAAACAGCAGCGTTAGTGGTCTCCGCAGGGACAAGTACTCTGTAGTTTTCCGCTTCCGCTGTTGAAGGCATCGTTGAGTTGACTGGCACCCGTTTGGGCAAGATAATCCGTAGGAAGAACCGATGGAACTGCTTCATTCGAGTCGGGAGCAGTTATAAAAACGGGCTTGAAGGCAATCCGATGCTGGTCGCGGGCTTCTATCTTGATGGGCTTCTTGTGCCATATTTTATAAGGAAAGTATGGGATACCCGATTCTTCCTCTTCGATAGTTAGTTGTTTCACAGCATTTCCGGCGACTCTCCACTTGGAAATGCCGTCAACAGCAAAAACGAATGCCTCGGCACCATCTTCGGCAACGGCTTCTGCCGGTACGACAAAGCAATCGGTGATTATTTGATGTTCAACGTTGACAACGCAGCGTTGCCCCGGTTTGAATCGCCAGTGCAGGCGTTCTCTGTTGTCCGTATCCAAATGGGAATGACCGGCATGGTGAGAATCATCCCAGCGTTCTTTGACATCGAGCAGACGATTGTTAAGTTCCACGTAAAAGTTTAATGTGCGGTTGACGGCATCGATTCGATTGTCCAGTTTCTTAATATGCAAAGGCATCGGGGGTTCCTTTTCATCGGTCAATGCGTGGTCGTCAAAAACGACAGAGACGTGGCTTTGTTTCGTAAAAGCCCGATTCAGTAAAGGTTCATCCCGCGCAAACGCTTTTCCTTCAACATAGAGACGTGAATAATTTGAAATCTGACAAAGTGTTTCGCCTTGTGAAACAAGTTGTCCCTTCTCGACATTCAAATGCTGAAGAACGAGGGGAACATCAGGTGCATCATGTTTATCATCGTGAACATCATTCGGCGGTGTTGTCAAGAAACCATCTTCGACGACATTCGGAACGTAAATCGTTAGTTCCTGAATCAACTGAAATTGTTCGGACGCATTGCTTTCGGTACACCGCTGAATCAATGCTTCCACGCTTTTCGCCGAAAGTCCATGAAGTAAGAGAAGGTTTTTTTGTGCTGCGATTTGCGCATCAATTTCGATTTTTTGATTTTCAAACTCCCTGATTGTTTTCGGCGCAATCTGGTCTTGTTGCAACGGTTTGAGACGTTCCAGTTCTCTGTCGACAATAATTTTCTTTTGGCAGAGTGCAAGAAGAGCCGTTTGACATTGTACGATATCTTCGTGGGTCAACATAATATCGAAGAGCGGCTGTCCGGGTCTGACCCGCTCACCTTGTTCGCAATATACACGACGAATCACTCCTGAAACGGATGCCGATATTTGAAACGTTGAACGTCCGGGTCTCTCAACTAGCATTGCAGGAAATGAACGTACCAGCGGAAAATCCTCTTTTATCGGATTCCGCCACGATTGCGGTTTGATGCCGATGTTCTCCAATGCTTGGTCGCTCAAAGCAATTTGCGGAAACATTGAGTATTCGTCTTGATATTCATGTTTGTCGCCGCTGGGAACATCCGAAGGAAAAAACACGCCGATATGTTTTGCGATAAACGATTTAACAGCTTCGGTGGAAGCCAACACCGAACCGACCATAATTCCGATGAGCAGGAGAAAACAAACCGAAAGAAGAACGAAGAACTTTTTCATAATCGCCGAAAGGGTATCAGGAAAAATATGACGGCACAATGCTGTACAATCTAACCGATTATTCGGTTTTATCCAGTATATTCAAAAATTGGTTTCATAAACCTCACCGCAATGGACGCAAAGAACGCAATGATTCGCAAGATGGAAAAACCGGTATATTGACAATAACGTTCTTTTCGATACACTGTATTTTTCAATCCGTTCAATTCATTTTTTCAAAAGAAAGATTTTTTATGCAACGTACTTTGTTGACCGCTGTCTTGTTAAGTGTTTCTTTGATTCTGTTCTGCGGATGTCCGGCTTCGAAGGTAGAAGCCCCGAAAACATCTCCGGTTTCTTCTGCCGAGTCAAAACCCGTCCGCTCTGGACATAGTCACGACTTTGGTCCCAACGGCGGTTCGCTCGCCGTTATGGGTGCGCATCAGTTTCATGCTGAGGCAATCGCAAATGAAGAGACCGGCGATGTCGAGATTAGAATCTACACCGGATCTAATAAACCGACCACGTTGGAGGCAAAGGAGATAAAACTCAATCGGACCATCGAAGGAAAGCCGAAACAGTATGATTTGCCCGCTGTTGAAGGCGGCGATACCGCAACATTCAAAATCAATGACAAGGAACTAGCCGAAGCAGTCAACGACCGAAAATGGGAAGGTGCCCTCCAAGTTGCACTGTTGGTTGACGGCGTTCCCTGTAATGGAGTCATGTCGAAGAAAAAGCACGAAGGTGACGACCACGGACATGAACATTGATTAGGTGCAGAAACCAACGTTTGTTGGATGTCGATTTTCTTTTTCTCTTCCGATGACGTTTTGATTACGCAAAGCGTCCGTTTTGATATGTTATAGATGCCTGTCATTCCGGCGGCGGTGTTCGCAGTGTTCAGAGCAACAGTGTAACACCGCGCAGCATATCGCCATCGGTATTGAACATTCCTCCCCGTGCGTTTGAAGCCGCTTTGAAACGGGCGGAGCAGGAACAGGTATCAAATCAGTTTTACAGAGTTATCGGAACTAACAAAGCCCTATTGACTACGCTCCGCCCTGCATCACAGTTAGTGCCGCACCGACGGTAATGAATACTGCCAAGATTACGGCTAGTCCGGCAATCGGTCCTAGTATAATGATTTCCGGCAGAGCAATTAGAGTGATAATCGTCCAAAACAAAAACTTTTTCATTGTATCCCCCTTATGATAAGAGCCGGTATCCGGCGGGATTGCAAGGGCTGTCCAGCCGGACACGCGGGGTTAGCAACTCCCCTCGACATTTATATTATATCGGCAATAGAGTGTATTTTCAATAGGAGTTTTCAAAATGGCGGTAGGAGACATAAGAGCCGGAGGCGCGTTTGTAGAACTTTACTCTGTGGACAAGAAATTGGTAAACGGCTTAAGGGCAGTCAGCAAACGTCTCGATGCGTTTGCTAAAAAATGTTTTGCTGTTGCGAAGCAAGCCGCGCTTAATCTTGCAATTATCGGTACTCCGCTGGTTTTAGCGGCCAAGCAATTTATGACCTTCGTTGTGTTGTTTGTTCAAACATTTGATAAACTATTTCAGGTTCTTGCATTAACTGCAACATCGCTAATCGTCACAACAGCGGCGGGGACAGTATTTGGAGCGATTCTCAGTGTATTGAGTTCGCGTTTTATACTGCTGGCAAACATTATCGGACTCACCGGCACCGCGCTTCGAGGACTCATCGGTATATTTGCTGGCTTGACAGCCGCAATACTCGGTGCAGTACAGGCGGTCTCCCGCACACATACCGGCGGTGCAGGAATTCCAACCGGCAATTACACTAATACGCTTGTCCGCATCAAAAATAATACCGGTCAGGTGCTTGAGCGGCACAGTATTGGAGTATAATTTATGAAAATGAAGGTTGTGCAAGGACGAGTAATGGACTGGACAGAATGATGCGGTGTATTGATGATTATTTTGAGCAGGGTGGGGTTATATTGCCCCCTCTTGTAAAAAGCTGGGGGTATTGTATGATATAATTGTGCCTTTTGTGTGAAATGGCGGAAGGTATGCTGCCTCCTTAGCTCAGTTGGTTAGAGCGTCGGACTGTTAATCCGCAGGTCTTAGGTTCGAGTCCTAAAGGGGGCG
>WRCR01000085.1 GCA_009783865.1 Planctomycetaceae bacterium
CGGTCAATATCTGATAAAGCATCATGGCGCACATCGCAAAGAACGCAAGGAAACCGAATTGGATAATCCAAATCTTGCGTCCATAAGCGCGGGTCATTATTTCCCGCCAGATTACGGGATTATTCCACACATGCCGGACTCTGCCGCCTTCGGCGGTGATTGCCGCACTCTGCTGCCGGTCAAGTTGCCGTTCTTCCTGCGTCAATTCTTTCTGTGCTAATGCCTGAAGTGTCCGCTGTTCTTCTAGTTTTGCAACGGCATCAACGGTCAACGCTTCGGCAAGCGTTTGCTCGGTCATTGATTTCTGTTTAATCCACGTGTCGTCTTCCATTGCGGTATTCAATGTTTCCCGGGAAGGATTCCAAACGCGAACCATGAAAATAGCAATCAGATTAACGAGTACTGCAATCCCGCCGCAAACGCACAAGAAACCGGCAATGGGCGCAAATACCGAAAGAAACGGATTTGCGGAGTAAGTATCAACAACCGGTCTTGATGCCGCAATAACCGCATTCCAAGGACTGAATGCCGCTGCAATTCCCGCTGTGGAAATGCCGAATAGAGTTTGTCCGAACAGTCCGTATCCGACCGGTATCCAGGCGGCAATGTAGAGAACAATAACGAGAATCGTTGCCGCTATTGCCTGAAAGGTTTTGTCGCGCCAGAGTGCGATGCAACTGCCGATGCTTCCGCAAAGAAGCATACTGAAAACGGTGACTAGCAGAACACTGGCAATCTGGCAATAGGAAACGCCGCCGAGAATTGCAATGGACATCAAGACGGGAATCGATACCGCTAACATCATTAAAATATTGAGCAAACTTGCCATCAGTTTGCCGAGTACCAGTTCGCTGTTGCTCATATCGGTCAGCAAGAGCAGTAGTAGGGTCTTGCGTTCTTTTTCTTGTCCGACTGCGCTTGCAGCAAGTACAGCGGCAAAGAACACAGACAACACGAGTTGCACCGGTGCGATGAATTGAAACAGCATTGCTCCGAAGCGGGCGAAGTCGCCGGTGTCGGTTATCAGTTGCGTTCCGCTAATGACGAGCCAAGCGGTTGCCGTCAACAGCAGGAGAAGACCGGCGTAAATACTGCGGACGATATACGTCCATTCGCGCCGGGGAACGATGGTAACTTCACGGGTGAAAACAGGACCGAATAACATGTTGAGTTCCTTACGTTTGATTTTGCGGTATTTTATAATCAGTTTGAAAAAACGTCAACATTAGCAAGAATTTCTAATCCTACACATCACCAATTCAACTCCGACGCTTCTTCCCAGTGTTCATACAGTTGAGTGATTTTTTCCTGTTCTTCTTTGATTTCCAAGTGTATCGCTTTAACCCGCTCACCGTCTCTCGTGATTCTGGGATTTAACAAGTCCTCGTTGAGAGTCAATATATGCGTTTCCCTTGCGAAAATTTCCTCTTCTATGTCCGACACCTTCCGAAATGGAAACTTCCGTTCCCGTTTGGGCTTCTTCTCCGACTTATTTTTTTCCGGTCTCCCCTGCGAACTCTTCCAATTTTCTTCCGCTCTTATGGACTCCTTCGGCGGTCTGCCGTGCTTGCCCGAAGGAGGAACCGGTACCTTCTTCTGCTGATGCTTGCTTTGCCCCGTTGAAGTGTTTGACGGCGGCTGTTTCTGCGCCGGTTGACTTTTCGCAGTTTGATTTTTCGGCGGTTGATTCTTTTGTGTTGGAACCATCGACTTGCCCGTGTTCCCAGCCGATTTGCGGTTGGAAGCCGCATCTGTCGAATATGGGTCGGTCATCAAATTCTGCGAAACCATCATTCGGAAAGTAGAATAATTGCCTTCCAGCACCTTGAATTGCGCACCTTCCTGTATGATAAGCAGATGGTCGGCAACTTTATCAACGAAATATCTGTCGTGAGAAATAAAAAGCACCGTTCCGTCAAAGTCCCGAATTGCTTTTTCCAATGCCGCTCTTGCCCACAAATCAAGATGGTTTGTCGGCTCATCGAGAATTAACACGTTGGCATCCTGTGCCGAAAGTTTCGCCAACGCAGCCCGGCAGCGTTGTCCGCCGCTCAAACTTCCGACTGTCTGCAACTGCTGGTCGCCGGTCAATCCAAAGGCACCGAGCAAATTCCGCCGCGCTGGTTCCTCGAAAATCTTCTTCGCCGGACGAATTGCATCGACAACCGGTACGGAATCGTCAAGCACATGAAGTTGCTGGTCAAAGTAGCCGATTATCAAACCCTGTCCGTGAACAATGTTACCGGAGTCCGGTTTCAAGTCGCCGAGCAGACAGCGCAACAGAGTCGTTTTTCCGCAGCCGTTGGGACCGAGAATTGCCCAGCGTTGTCCGCGTTCAATGTTGACCGTCAAATTACGAAACAGCGGTCTTTCGGGTACGAATCCTTTTGTCAAATCCTCGCAGCGGAAAACAATGTCGCCGGTTCTGCCCGGCTTTGGAAAGTGCATCGGCGGTGTTTCGATTTTCTTCGGCAGCGATGCCGGTGTTTCCAAAAGCCGGTCTAACTTTTTGCGGCGGTCTTCCGCTTGCGCCGCCTTCATTCCGTAGTGATTGCGCCGAATAAACTCTTTCGCTTTTTCGACTTCCTCAACATATTTTTCGTAAGTCCGGGTTTGAACAGCAAGACGTTCTTCCTTTAACAGCGTGTATTTTGAAAAGTTGCCCGGATAGTCGTCAATCGTTCCGTGAAACAATTCAAAAGTCCGATTCGTGACTCTGTCGAGAAAATATCTGTCGTGCGAAACAAGAATTATTGCCGCCGAGGTCTCCCGCAAGAAGGTTTCAAGCCATTCCGTTGCCAGCAAATCAAGATGGTTGGACGGTTCGTCCAAAAGCATTACATCCGGTTCTTCGAGTAGAAGTTTTGCCAAACTCAAGCGGTTCAGTTCGCCGCCGCTCAATGCGGTGACGGGTTTGTCTAATTCGCCGTCTTGAAAGCCGACTCCGTGCAGGATTTTTTCAATGCGGTGATCGAGATGGTAAGCATCGTGCCGAAGAAGCGATTCGTGAATGTGGTCATATCTTACCGCCAATCGGTTTAGTTCGGTTTCGTCTGTTGTTTCTGACAGTCGCTGGGCGATGCGTTCTGCTTCATTCTGCATTTCCAAGAGAGGCGCGAGAGCGGTTTTTGCTTCTTCGAGGATTGTCTTGCCTGATTGAGTGTCGGGACGCTGTTCCAGATAGCCAATTTTTATACTGGGGGCTTCTATACTGCCTTTTTCGGATTCTTCCCGACCGGCTAAAATGTTGAGCAGCGTTGTTTTTCCGCAGCCGTTGGGACCAACGAGACCGGCTTTGTCACCGGCGCGAAGTTGAAAGGACACGTCCAGCAGCACCGGTTCGTCTGAAAAGTGCTTGCGGAGATGTTCTACCGATAAAATGACTTCCATTATGCTAAATC
The DNA here is from genome assembly GCA_009783865.1 of Planctomycetaceae bacterium. Classification (GTDB taxonomy): domain Bacteria; phylum Planctomycetota; class Planctomycetia; order Pirellulales; family Thermoguttaceae; genus WRKP01. The sequence goes on from WRCR01000085.1 coordinate 3,402, forward strand.
GTAAATCCTGTTGTGAAAATACCGTTGTAATTTTCGCTAATGATAACCAAAACGGGGGCATATTGAAAGTGCAGTCCGACTGCCCGTCTCCCGGCTGTCAAACCACCTAACATCAAGCCCTGACTCGAAAAAATTTATTGACGCAACCGCTTGAAAACAAAACACTTCTGAAAATTGTATCATTTTGCACATGGTGACTACCTATTTTAACGTCGTTTTATCTATTTTAACATTTCTGCTTTAAACAGGGACTGAAGTCCCCCGTCTCTTTAGTATTATCTTTACTTGCGCAAATTCTAACATACCCGCTAAACTTGGCAAGGGCAAAAAGTGCCGCTTTGAGCAGCGAGTGTTGAACAGATAAGAACATTTTTTTGAAAATACCGCTATTTTTATTGTAATTTACATTGCACATTGTATAATGATATCGATGGAGTAATTGGGACGATATATGCCGATTGTTCCGATTTTCCGTTGTATCAGCCAGTATGCAATAATTCCGAGTGATTGCACACTACCCGATTCTTAACTTCTGACTTAACACGAGACATGTCAGTACGTATCAAAGCCGCTTTGGTTATCATTTTGATTGTCTTCGCCATAACGGCGGCAAACTTTGCTTCCAGTATGTTTTTTACTCGACAGGGTCTCATCGAGACGATGGAGAGGTGGCAAAGGCTGGATAGCAGTCTCGCCAATAACTTGATAAGCACACAAGTATTCCTTCTTAAATCCAACGCCGCTATGGTAGCGGAACGTCTTCGGAATGTTCCAAAGGAGGAAATGCCCGACATAATGAGGACGCAACTCAAAGAGTTTCCCAATTTCATGGCATTTACGGTTTTTAACCGCACAGAGGAAGTCGCCAGTTGCGGCAACTTTCCAACCTCAGCCCACTATCTAAAAAACAGTCCTTATTTACATTCCGCCTTTGAAGGAAAAAGCGTAATTTCCACCACTCGCTACGAACCAGATGCCGGGTATTCTCTGTTTTTTCATGTTTGCGTTCCGATAGAAGAAAATTTAGTGCTGTCCGCAACTATTCCGGGTACGTTTTTTTGCAAATTGGTGTCGGAATATCGGTTTTGGCAAACGGGCAGTATTTTCGTCATTGATGAACAAGGGACGCTTATCGCCCATAGCAATGCCTTACGCGTTAATGAACGCCTCAATTATATTGAAAAGGCAAAGACAGACCCTGACATGCAGTCCATCGGCAAGTTTTTTGAAAAAATGATTTCTAATAAAAGAGGTTCCGGGGTATATTCTTTGCACGGACAAGAGCGTGTATGTGCCTATCAGCGGATTTCCGCCTCTACAATGGGCTGGGTCGTCGGCGTAGTTGCCCCCATCGATGAGAGTCCCCAAATCAAAGTACAGCAGGGACTATTGGTCTCAAGTTTGCTTTTTCTGATAGCCGGAGTAATTATTGCAGTTTGCCTGTCCAATGCCGTTGTATGGCCCTTTTCAAAAATCGAGGAACAAAACCGCCATCTGGAGATACTGAACCAAACTGTTCAACAACAGAAAAATGACATTCTGAAGGAACACGAGCGGATAAAAGCATTACTGGATTCTATGCCGTTGACCTTACATCTATGGGAAAAGGACGGTAGTCTTTTCGACTGCAACGAAGAAACCGTCAAGTTGTTTCAAGCAGAAAATAAGGAGGAATATGTTAACCATTTTGGCGATTTTTCTCCCGAATATCAGCCGGATGGTCAAAATTCATGCGATAAAGCTGTCGCTTATATTAAAAAAGCGTATGAAGACGGCAAGAGTGTCTTTGAGTGGATGCACCAGCGGAAGAATGGCGAATCTGTTCCCACGGAAGTTACGCTTGTGCGCGTTCGATATGGAAACGAAGCTATTGTTGCAGGATATGTGCGGGATTTACAGGAACACAAGCAGATGCTGCAGGACATTGAGCGAAGAGACAAACTACTCAAAGTAGGAAACACCATAGCGACTATTCTGCTTTCAACGACAGACGAAGACCAATTTAAGTGTTTTCTTCAGGAAAGCATGGAATTGCTGGGACGCTGTCTCAATGTAGACAGAGTCCAATTTATGAAAAATGAAATGATTAACGGCTCTCTCTCTTTTGTTAATAAATACCAATGGCTCAGTGATGTCGGCAGACAAAAAGTCCATATTCCCATTGGTTTGCAGATATCCTACAGTGACCGCCCCATCTGGAAAAATATATTTTTGCGAGGCAAATGTGTCAACGGACCGATTTCCACATTGTCGCGGGCAAGCCGGATTTTTTTGAACACTTATGAAATCGTCTCAATTGTTGTTATTCCGCTGATGTTTCAGGGGCAGTTTTGGGGACTTTTCGTACTGGACGATTGCCGACAGGAGCGGGTTTTTCCCCAAGAGGAAATCGGTATCATACGCAGCGTCGGCTTGATGATGATGAGTGTCCTTCAAAAAAACGAAATTACACGAAATTTTCAAACCATCGCTGCTGAGTTGGAAACAGTGCTTAGAGAGGCGAGAGAAGCCAATCAAGCCAAAAGCGACTTTCTTGCCAATATGAGTCACGAAATGCGCACACCGCTCAACGCCATACTGGGACTCTCTACTTTAGTTCTGGAGGCAGACGACCTGGATACCGAATTACATGCAAACATTGAAAAAATTTACAATACCGGTCATACTCTTTTGAATACGGTCAACGACATTCTGGACATTTCAAAAATTGAGGCTGGCAAACTCGAACTGATTTTTAGCGAATACGATGTTCCCAGTGTGATTGATGACATCTTGGTGCAAAATTTAATAAGTGTTGGAGACAAGGACATCGATTTTATTTTGAACGTTGATGAATCTTTACCCGCTCGTCTTTACGGGGACGACATGAGAATCAAGCAGATTTTCAACAATCTTTTGTCGAATGCTTTCAAATATACACAGCGGGGAACAGTCGAACTCAGTATAAATGGTATTCGAGACGGAGATTCGATTTGGCTTATCTTTCGGGTTCAGGATACCGGTATCGGTATTCGTACAGAAGATATCGACAGCCTGTTTAAGAACTATTCCCAAGTGGATGTAAAATCCAACCGGCATATTGAGGGGACCGGACTCGGACTTTCCATTAGCAAACAGTTGGCGGAAATGATGGGCGGTTATATCCAAGCGGAAAGCGAACACGGAAAGGGCAGTACTTTCACGGTGCATTTACGGCAGAAACTCGTTACCGATGCCGTAATAGGGGCGGAATTGGCAGAAAATCTAAAAAAACTCAAATACTCTGACAGCAAGCGTGCCCAAAATACGAAAGTGCATCGTATTCGTTTGCCTTATGCGCAAGTCCTTGTGGTGGACGATATTGTTGTCAATTTGGATGTGGCAAAGGGCTTGCTGAAACCGTATGCAATGCGGGTCCATTGTGTGACCTGCGGACAGCAGGCAATTGATGCCATACGTGAAGAAAAGGTTAGATATAATGCCGTTTTTATGGACCACATGATGCCGGTAATGGACGGTGTCGAGACCGTGCGGCAGATACGCCAAATCGAAACCGACTACGCAAAAAATATTCCCATTATCGCCATGACCGCTAATGCCATTGTCGGGAGCGAACAAATGTTTCTGGACAACGGATTTCAAGCGTTTTTGTCAAAGCCGATTGATATTGCACGACTGGACGGTATTATCCGGCTCTGGATACGGGATGAGAATCAGGAAAAAGGGTATACTGAACAACAAGTCGGCGTGAACGGTCAAGAGCAATCAGAAAAAAGAAGCGAAATCGATATATCCGCCCTGAGTAAGATTGTTGAAACGGATATGGATATGAAAAAAGCACTCCAGCGTTTCGGCGGCAACTTGGAATCGCTTCTTAATGTTTTGCGTTCGTTTGTGGTAAACACCTCGCCCCTTCTTGAAACCCTTGAAGAAATGAACGAGGATAACATGGCGGATTACGCTATTACCATTCATGGAATCAAGGGGTCCTGTCAGGGTATTTGCGCCGATGATGCGGCGGAGAAGGCATTACTTTTAGAAAATACCGTAAAGTCCGGCAACTTCAATTTCGTCCGCAGCCGCAATGCGGAATTTCTCGAATCCGTTTTCAAACTGCTTGCCGGCATCAAAACACTGCTTGACGAAGCGGGTGTAAACAGCAGAAAACAAAAAAAAGACAAACCGGATATTGATGTTCTTGAAAAATTGCGCACCGCATGCGATAATTACGATATGGACGGAGTGGACGCTGCCATGTCGATAATCGAAAGGTATGAGTACACTTCCGATGACGGTCTTGCGGCTTGGCTGCGGCAAAATGTGGAGCATATGAATTTCGCGCAAATTGTAGAAAAACTTTCGGTATTGATTGAGCGACCAGATAAATAGCATGGAAAATACTCGTCAAAAAATAATTATAGTAGATGACAACATATCTAACCTGACGCAGGGAAGGAACATGCTTAAACCTTTTTACGAGGTTTTTCCTGCGCCGTCTGCTGCAAAACTGTTCGAAATATTGGAAAAAGTACTTCCCGACCTGATTCTCCTTGACATTGAGATGCCGGTGATGGACGGTTACACAGTAATTAAAAAACTGAAGTCCGATTTCCGCTTTGCCGGAATTCCTGTGATATTCCTGACGGCAAAAAATGATGACTACAGCGAATTGGAGGGATTGGACCTTGGGGCAATGGATTATATCTCGAAGCCGTTTGCTGCTCCGCTGCTGCTTAAGCGTATTGACAACCAACTTCTGATAGTCCGGCAAAAAAAGCATCTGTTGGCGGACAGGGCATCTCTGAAAGATTATGCGGAAAATCTGGAGGCAAAAGTCCTCGAAAGAACGGCGGAAGTGTTTCATCTCCAAAACGCCGTCTTGGCTACTATTGCTGACCTGGTGGAATGCCGGGACAAACTCACCGGCGGACATATCTCGCGTACCCGGCAATACGTAGAGGTGCTGATGCATGATATGGCCCGCTCCGAAACCTATAGAGATGAACTTTACGATTGGGATATAGATTGTTTCCTGTCCTCTATTCCGCTTCACGATGTAGGAAAAATCGCCATTTCCGATTTGATTCTGAACAAGCCCGGCAAACTAACGCTGAAAGAATTTGAAATAATGAAGACCCACGTTACTGTGGGGGCGGATGCCGTGAAAACGATAATGCAGCATACCAATGAACATGCGTTTTTGAATCACGCTCTGGCTATTACAGTGTCTCACCACGAAAAATGGGACGGAACTGGCTATCCGAATAACATCAGCGGAACAGATATACCTTTGGAAGGACGCTTGATGGCTATTGCCGATGTGTACGATGCCTTGATTTCTGTGCGTCCTTACAAGAAAGCGTTCAGTCATGAAGATACGTGCAAAATTATCGAAGACGGCAGCGGAACACATTTCGACCCCGTTCTGGTGAGTTTTTTCAGTCGTGCCAAAGACGAATTCGATAAGATAGCGCAGGAAAACACCGACGGGAGCGGGATTTTTTATAAATAATCACTCACTTTTACACTACGACATCTATGAAACATTTATCTTTCTTTTCTGTTTTGTGTTTTGTTTTCTGTCTTATATTCTTGGCAACTTTTGTTTATGCGCAGCAGGACCCTGATGTCAATGCTTGGCAAAAGCAATACGAAAAACGTGTGAAAGACACGCTTGAAAGACGCACCAAGGAAAAGCCGAATTTTCCGATTGACGTTCAGTTTTCCAAGCCGGATTACATTGTTTTCATACCGGCTGTGGAGGCGGACAAACTCGGCGACACTTATAACGACCATTTTCAGGTTTTCAACAAGTCCGACGGTACATTGTTTGCGACTTGGTGTCAGGCAACCTGCGAAGGCGCGCTCGACCAGCATATTGCTTTCACGAAGAGCAAAGACGGCGGCAAAACGTGGACACCGGTTAGCGTTATTGCCGGCAACAGAACGATTGCCGAAGGACTTGCAAACGGCGGCAGAATCGCAAGTTGGGGGTTCACGCTTACCGGCAAGAGCGGCAGGATTTATCTGATTTACAACCAGTTTATACCGGGAAAGGTTTCCACGAATCGGCAGCACACCGGCATTATGGTCGGAATTTACAGCGATGACGACGGCGAAACATGGTCGAAGCCAGTTGAGATTCCCGTGCCTAGAACTTCTAATGACGGAACCGACCCGAACATTCCGGTTGAATGGGTGGTTTGGCAGCGTCCGACCCGTCTCGGAAAGAACGGAAATTATCTTGTCGGCGTGAGCAGATATGTGCATCCTTCGCTTCACAACAAATACAGAACGATAACGGAATTCATTCATTTCGATAACATCGATGACAACCCCGAAGTTAAGGATTTGAAACTCCGCTGGGTTATGACCGGCGACAAGGCACTTCACAAGGGCGTTCATTGCGAAGAACCCTGTCTTGTGAAACTGCCGGACGGACGGTTGTTTTGCATAATGCGTTCCGGCACTGGTTCGCCGCTGTGGACGATAAGCAGCGATTTCGGCGAAACGTGGACTGAACCGAAGACGCTGTTGATGAAAGACGGCGGAGACCCGATTGCGCATCCGATGTCGCCGTGTCCGATTTACGATTGGAAGGGCAATGAAGCAGGCAGCGGAACATATTTCTTTCTTGCGCATAACAAGTTTGATAAAGCGAACCCGAATCCGTGGCAGAACCGCGGTACACTGTATTTGTTTGCGGGACGTTATCAAAAAGATGCCGAGCAGCCGGTGTGGTTCGACGGACCGAAAACGTTTATTGAACGGAAGAGCAATAACTCGTTTTATACCAGTTTGACTATCGAAGACGGCAAAACGGTTCTCTGGTATCCTGACCAGAAATTTTATCTTCTCGGCAAAGTAATTGACGAAAAATACTTTGACGGCAAGGCAGACGCTGAAGTTTTCAAGCCGGAATAAGAGACGTAATAATAAATTTCGGTTTTCCGCCGGTTGACACCGGCGGCTATCACTCATTATTAAACGCTAATTTCCCAAAACCCAGTGAATCATGTCCTTGATAACGATTTTGCCTTCATCTGCGATTTGCTGCACGGTCTTCGACGGGTCTTTCACGAATTGCTGTCCCAAAAGCGTTTTCTCCGCAAGGAAGTCCTTCATCTTGCCGTCAATAATCTTCTGAATGATATTCTCCGGCTTCTTGGCATCCTGCGTGCGGACTGTCTCCGTAACGATGTTCCGTTCCCGCTCAATATCAGCGGGGTCAAGTTGCTCCGCCGACAATGCCTTCGGCTTCATCGATGCAATGTGCATGCAAATGTCCTTGCCGAGGTTCGTGTTATCGCCTTCAATCGGAAGTAAAACGCCGACTGCGTTGTTGTGGTGAAGATACGCGCCGCAAAAACCTTCAATACGGACGATCCTCGTCAACTTGAAAACTTCGCGGATTTTGTTTGTTAAATCGTCAAACGCTTGTTTTAACGTTATTCCTGTTCCCGGAAACGGCTGCATAAACAACTCGTCCGGCAATGCCGCGCCGGGACCGGTTGCCAACTGTTCGGCAAGGGCATTTGCCAGTGCAATAAACTCTTCGGTGTTCGCAACCGGTGTGCTTTCGCAAAGTAGTTCCACCATTGCGGTGACCCGTTTCACCGGGTCGGTAAAGATAGCGATGCGTCCGTTTTCGGTTACGCGGTCTCCGCGGTTTTCCATTGCTTTTGCGCCGCTTTTACGCAGAAGTTCGATTGCTTTCTGCTCATCGCCTTCTGCTTCGGCAAGGGCGCGTTTGCATTCCATCAAAGGGAGTCCGTATTTATCACGAAACGCTTTTACTACTGCTGCTGAAATTTCCATTTTTTACTGTGTTTTTTATAGTGTGTTGAATATTAGGGACAACGAACAAACCACTTTGCTATAGGATACCCGAAAAATCGGAATTCGTCAAGGTAGTCCCGAAAAGAGCCAGTCCGGCTACAACTTGTTTAGTAGCGAGCAGCGGGAACCCTTGTTTTCAAAACGCAAATCGATATAATGATATGAACATCGAGATAATTCTGCTCAAGCCAAAATGAAGTACGCTAAAGTCCAAGAAGAAGAACTAAAAAACAAAGTCGAACAA
>WRCR01000086.1 GCA_009783865.1 Planctomycetaceae bacterium
GAGTTTCGCAAGCACCACCGCTGCCGGTACTGATAATATCGCAGCGGAAACAAGGTGACCGGCAATGGACGGGAAACTGCCCTGCAAAATGTTGACGTAAGGAACGAGTACATTTGCCGAGATGGTTGCCATACAGGTTGCTAACAGAGTACAATACTCGGAACGGGTTAAATTCGGCAGACAGGGTTTAATTGCAAGCAGCGATTCGTTTCCGACAAAGGCATTTGCTGTTGCCGCAAGCGATTCTGCACCGGAGATGTTTGTCAAACGTGAAAAAATACCGGCAAATAATTTCAAGAGAAAGGGCATCAATCCGATGTAATACAAAATCGACAGCAACGACGAGATAACGAGAATGGAAACGAGACCTTGAAAGAACAATATGAAACCGAGACCGGCTTTTTCCGCTTGAACGGGGTCTGCAAGCGCGCCGAAGACGAACTGCGGTCCTTTCATAGCGGCATTGATAACCGCAATAACACCGGAGTTGACAGCGGCGAAAACACCCTGCCCCGCATTGCTTTGAAAAATAAAAGCGGCGAAAAGAAATTGAAACAAGAAAGCCCAAAACAGCAAGCGGACGTTGATAGTTTTGACCTTGCGGGAAAAAGACCACGCAAGAACTGTGAAGACGAGTATTCCTAAAACGGCAGCGAATCTATCCATCGTAAATCTATATGAGTTGAATAATGTTGTACGGAGACAGTATTGTATCAGAAGTTCATAGTTTTTGCATTAACGCAAAAAGTACATTTAGCCGGTACTCCGGGCAGCGAGCGGCATTGCGCCTAACCCGCCGGCGGGCTATATTGACAACTTTTCCGAAACCGATAAAATATAGCAAAACTTTTCATAGAAAGTATTATCGAAAGAATTATGCCGACAATTAATCAACTGGTTCGCAGTAACAGAAAACAACAGGTCTATAAAAGCAAATCCGTTGTTTTGGACAAGTGTTCGCAAAAAAAGGGTGTTTGCCTTTTAGTTCGTACTATGCCGCCGAAGAAGCCGAATTCCGCACTTCGGAAAATTACAAGGGTCCGTCTTTCCAATGGGAAAGAAGTGACCGTGTACATACCCGGCGAAGGACATTCCTTGCAGGAACACTCCATCGTTCTTGTCCGCGGCGGAAGAGTCCGCGACCTGCCTGGTGTGCGCTACCAGGTTATACGCGGTACGCTTGACTCCACCGGCGTTGACGGCAGAAAACAAGCACGCAGCCGCTACGGCGCGAAGAAAATTCAAAAGAGTGCCGCAAAGGGCGGAGCAAAGAAAAAATAACTAAAAATATACATTTTTGAAACGAAATTACTATGGGACGTATCACCGCAAGTCAAAAACAGTTAAAGCCGGACCCCGTTCACGGTTCGCTGATTGCCAGCAAGTTCATAAATTGCCTGATGTACGACGGCAAGAAGACCGCCGCTCAAAACGTCTTCTACGGTGCGCTGGACATCATTGCCGAGAAGATAACCGACAGGACATCTATCGAGGTTTTTCATACGGCTCTTGATAACGTGAAGCCGAACATTGAAGTCCGCTCGAAGCGGGTCGGCGGTGCGTCATATCAAGTACCGATGCCGGTTCAAAAGAATCGTCAGCAGTCGCTTTCGATTCGCTGGATTCTCTCGGCAGTCCGCGAAAAGAAGGGCTTGCCGTCGGCGGAAAAATTGGCGAATGAATTGATTAACGCTTATAACCGTGAAGGTTCTGCCTATACAAAGCGGGAAAACGTTCACCGTATGGCGGAAGCGAACAAAGCATTTGCACATTTCGCTTGGTGATACAATGTTCGAGTTCTTGAGTTTCATGCAATGAAAATACCGGCACTTAAGAGACCGGTAAAAACGCGTTTTTCACAAATACCCAAGGCGGGAGTCGAACCCGCACACCCATTACAGGTAGGGGATTTTAAATCCCCAGCGTCTGCCATTCCGCCACTCGGGCAATCACTATCAACTATCTCTCTACTGCCTATTCTGCCGGCAATTTACCGGAATACCAATCATATCGTACCGCGGCGAGAAGAACTATAAGCATTATACGCTGTATTGTATAACGTGCCGCCAGACAAGTCATCATTCTGATAACCAACCGCCGGATAATCCAAACCAACGCCTGCCGACTCCCAGCCGCTTTCCGAAGACGGTATTGTATATTGCCGATTCAATGTTGTCAACGACTGCACCCAGCGGTGATGATAGTCCGCCGCCGTTACAACAACAAATACCAGCATCATAACCAATATAACCGTTGCCGCCAAAAGCGTTCCGTTGACCTTCGCACCAGCGTTCTCTTCCTTCGTCTCTGCATTTTTCGTGTCAGCCGGTTTCACAGCCGAGTTAGTTTCGGCAGTTGTTTCCGCTGCCGTCTCCGCCGGTACAAGTGCCTTCGGAATAACAGCGGCATCAACCGTTCCCTGCGGCATCGGCGGCGGCGTGTTAAATATATCTTGAAGCGTCGACGCTATCGGCGGTGTATTGCCGAAACCGGTACTCCGCGTCCTGCTCTCCGTTCCGTCAAGCGAAAAACCGCTAGGCGGTCTTATCTGCGGAGCAGCAGGAGTACTAAGCGCAGGCGGCGGTGTTGCTGCCGTGCTGCCCGTGCCTCCCAAACTTGACGGAATAGTAGGAAAAGACGACGGCGGAGATGTTCTGTTTCCGCTGTTTGTATTGGTCACATTCGACGGATTTCTGTCCCGCTGTCTGCCGGACTCCAACGGAGTCATGTTTTGCAGTGTTGTACTTGACGGTGTTGTACCCGCTGACGCTGAAGTACTATCCGTTGTCGGAAACGGGAATTGCCGGACTTCATAACGTTCACCTGTTACAACGGGACCGGCATTGATAATCGTGGTCACCGGCTGCGCAGCGGATACACTTTTCGGGACTTCAAATGAGCGGAATGTCTCGCCGTATGGTTCGCTGATTATTATCGGAATGTAAGTATCCGCAGCGGAACAAACAGCGGCAATAGCGAAAGCCGCTGCGGCAGAGAAAACTGCAAACGGAGATGACCGTCCAGCAAATGTTTTCATTGTTGTTCCTCCATTCTGGAATGAAATGGCAATAAAATACGACGATACATTTAATATACCCTATTTTTTCCATTTTGTCAACGGGAATTTACGCAGGATTAATGTATTTCTGAAATACGCCTACGCAAATTGTGTGTCGTCAAGCCCCAGTGTTTCGTCATTGATGAACACCGGCTTATATCCGCGTTCAGTGACATACCCAAAGGCGCGCTCCAAACGCTTCCAATGATTCGGTATGTAATTCTTGTAAAACTGCCAAAAGTACTGTTCATGCGTTACAAAAAATACGACTTCTGCCGTATTCGGGTCAACTATCGTCTTTTCCAGTTCCGGCACGATATTATCCAGCGGCTCATTGTTAAGTACTCGTAAGTCCCGGCGCATAAAGACGATACCGCTGTCGGCATCGAGCAGAAAGTCCTGCTTGCTCAGATATTCCCGGCAAACAGCATCGTGCGGATAGCCGACGGTGCCGGCACCGAGTACCTTAACACCTTGGGCAGCCAAGGGTTTGAGCATTTCCGGTCGAATCTCGTTCCAATGAATAACCAGTGCCGGACTATAGGTCTCCTCACCGGCAAAACGTTTGACTTCCTTTTCCAATTCAAGGTAGTCGCCTATCAGCGTTTCTATCGAAGCATCTTTGTACGGTCTGTCAGGAAACTCCCGCTTGGCGTGAAATGCCAGCCGAAGCCAATCGGCGTTATCGCGCCATTCCGATTTGTATTTGTCCGAAAACTGCGACAGATTGAACTGTTCTCTTTCGGCAGTGAGTATTTCTTCAACGGAAGTTGTGTAGAACAAATTCAGCGTGACCTTCATTCCGTATTGACGGTTCAGTTTTTGGAGGTTGCCGAGAAAATAATCATCGAAGATACTTTTGTAGTTGTTTCGATGTATTTCCCGCAGGCAAAAAATCGTGTCGTCAATTCCAAAGCAGTATCGCGGCACGGAATTTTTGAGCCAAAGAACTCTGCCCCGCGCTTCTTTTACTTCGTTTGAGGATAATTTTGCCCGGACGACAATATCGTTCGTTTTTTGACGCAGTTCGATTTCCGCTTCGAATGTTTTTCCATTTCGGCGGCTGGCGATTCCGTCAACGGTCACGGCTGCATCCGGCGGTGCTTCACCGGAGACCTTAATTTTCAGAGCAATGGGTTTGCCATCGGTTCCTTCGACAACGCCGACTACCGGGTCTTTCAATCGGCGGTGCAGCACGGCTCCGTTAAAGGGTTGAGTGATTCGGATTTCTGCGTCTTGCGCTGCTGTTTCCGCAAAGGCAAAAGGAAGTCCCAAAGAAAGACCGGCAGTGATTCCGCCAGCAGAAAATAAAAAGCCGCGTCGTTTCATGATTATGTCTCCTTCTAATGTGTAATTTTATTCTATGGAAGTACAAATATCAATACGCAATCCGGCTGCAAGTTTTTTTCACGTTGTCCGTTTAGCGGACGGTTCACCGCCGCTCGCTGCATAACGTTGAATGGTGTAGTCACGGCGAGGAAAACGAATCCCGCTTGCCAATCACCGATTTTATGCTCTAATACTGCTCATTAAATTCCGCTTTTTTTACTTCACATTTCAGAAAAATGAACTCAACTTTATCCGACATACTCGACTTTCTTGGAAATCTCGGCGAACCGCTGCTGCTCGACGGCGGCTGGGGAACACAACTGCAACTCCGCGGACTCGAAACAGGACAGCATCCCGACCTTTGGAATCTCACCAATCCCGACAAGGTTAAAGAAGTCGCTCTCGCTTATGTCAATGCGGGAAGCAACATCATACTGACGAATACCTTCGGTTCGGCACGCTTCATGCTGCAAAAACATAATGCGGCTGACATGGTCAAAGAAATCAACCGCGCTGGCGTGGAAATTTCCAAGCAAGCCGCTGCCGGTAAAGCAAAAGTGTTCGCTTCAATGGGACCAAGCGGGATTGTGCTAATGATGGGAGCGGTTTCCGAAGACGAAATTTACGCGGGCTTTCTTGAACAGACATCCGCAATCGCCGAAGCCGAACCGGACGGCATCGTTATTGAAACGATGAGCGACATCGTTGAAGCATCCATTGCAGTCAAAGCAGCGAAAACAACCGGTTTGCCGGTTGCGGTTTCAATGGTGTTCGATTCCGGCAAAAACAAAGACCGGACAATGATGGGCGTAACACCGGAACAAGCGGTTGAAAAACTAACAGCAGCGGGTGCGGACATCATCGGTGCAAACTGCGGACAAGGTGTCGACGGCTTCATTCCGATTTGTCAACGAATGAAAGCAGTCACAAAAGTTCCAATCTGGATGAAAGCAAATGCCGGTCTGCCGGAAGTGAAAGACGGCAAAACGTTTTATTCGCAAACCGCAGAGGACTTCGCCGAAAAAGCAATGCAACTGCTTGAAGCGGGTGCGGACTTCATCGGCGGCTGCTGCGGTACAACACCGGAATTCATCGCCGCCGTTAGAAAAAGAATTGATGAACGTCAATGAACGTCAAAGAATTTCTATCACAATAATCTATTATCTATAATGTTTGCTTTAGCACTTATATTTGTTATTCTTTTTGCGGTATACATCGTTATTCACGTTTTTGATGCGAATATCAATAACTGGTTTTGCCGCCGTTATTTTTATCCGCATACTTATGTGAAGGATACGCTGCGGAGACATTTTGGCAGCATAGAACCGGACGATATGTACATCGTCTCCCGGTCATTTCAAAAGATGATGCAGATTGAACTTTACCGCGAGATTCAAAAGTTTCTTAAAGGCAAAGTGATAGTCCGCAAAGGTGCAATCGAACTTTATAATGATAATCGGCTCAATGATTGTTTGACGACAAATAACCGCGAGTTTGAAGCAGTGAAGTACATTGAACTTGACATCGGCGAAGAGAAGCCGGTGCGCTGTCTCGATAACGTTCTTTATCTTTGGCGCGAAGGTCAAATTCCGATGGCTTTGCTGCTGATAAGTTCTGGCAGTCCGCCGATGATGCATGTCGATATTGCTGTTCCGAAAAAATATCGTACAGGACCGGAAATCGAACAAATCATGAACCGGCTTGAAAACGCTATCAAGGATTGCGAATCATATCGGCATAAAATTATTTCGTTTGAATCCAGAGAACGTTATTCCGACTGTGCGCATGATATAAAGGTACATCGTCTCAGCAGTGTTTCGCGGGAACAACTGATTTTGCCGGAAAAGACCATCGACCTGCTGGACAGGAATTTGCTTAACTTTGTAGAAAAGCGGCAGCAACTCAAGGAGCGCGGCTTGTCCGCGAAAAAGGGGATTCTGTTTTACGGACCGCCCGGCACCGGCAAGACGCATACCCTGCATTATGTTATCGGACAACTGAAGAAAGAATACACCACGTTTCTTGTTACGGCGGAACAGGTTGCCAATCTCGGAATGTATTGTTCGCTTGCCCGGCTTATTGAACCGGCAATTATCGTTTTGGAAGACGTTGACCTGATTGCCCGTGAACGCGGCGCGGCGGCTTGCGAACCGGCGTTGAATAAACTGCTCAACGAAATGGACGGATTGAAAGAAGACGCTGATTTGATTTTCATTTTGACTACAAACCGTCCTGACGATTTGGAGGACGCTATCCGCAACAGACCGGGACGCATTGACCAAGCGATTGAATTTCCCAAACCGGACAAAGCGGGACTTATCAAGTTGGCGCAACTATATTCCAGCGGATTTGAATTATCGGAGGAAGATGCGGCGGCAATCGCTGTCCGCACTGAAGGGGCGAGTGCAGCGTTTATTAAAGAGTTGCTGCGCCGCTCGGCACAATTCCTGCTGGAACGTGATGAGAAAGCTGTGAAGTTCGAAACCTCCGATTGGAAAAACGCCTTGCGGGAGATGTTGACCGGCAGTACTTTCGGTGTTCTTGCAATCGGCGAGGCGGATAAATTTGTGCTGTAATATGAACCGTCCGATTGCGGAAAACATTAAGAGCGGCTCAAAACCGGCGGGCGTATGCCCCGCACATAATATGCCAGCCGCTCGTAAACGTACTACCGCAGCAGTTTCCGGTTGGGCTTTATCAGCAGCACCAGCACTACCGCGGCGGCGCAAAGTCCGGCAAAAACAGCGAAAATGAGATTATTAGGCAAAGCAGCATCACGCATTATGCCGACACCCCAATCGCCGAAACCGCCGCAACTGATTCCGACAAAATTCATAATGCCGTAGCCGGTAGCACGCAATTCGGGACGCGCAATCTGACAAAGAATCGGCATGCTGTTGCAATCGAAAAAGCCCCAGCCGAGACCGAAAAGCATCAGGAAAGCAACCGTCGCAAGCAGTGTACCGGCATTGCCTACACCGAAGAGCGCGGGGATAATACAGCACACACCAATGGCACTGATATAAATGCGTCCCCGTTCATTGCGGCGCATCCAAGTGTCGGCAAGATAGCCGCCGATTATGACACCGAAGATAGCGGCAATGTTCGTATAAAGCGTTGCCGCAACACCGGCGTGTCCCTGACCGATGTCAAACTGCTCCTTCAAGATAGTCGGCATCCAGTCCTTCACTACCCAGCCCGCTATGCCCGGTACCGTGAAATAAACGACAAGCATAATGAAATAGATGTTTCCGAACAATTCGGCAAAGGCACGCAGCGGACTGATTTTTTCCGTCTGCGCTGTTATAGCAGATGTCTTCGACGCATTTTTCAGCAGGAAAAACAGCGGTATTGCATAACACATTCCGACAATACCGGCAAAGTCGAAAGTCCAACGCCAGCCGAGCGAGGGTGCTTCCGCCGCATAACCGCTGAAGCCGCCGATGATGATACCGATGTAAAGTGCTAATTGGTGTATGCCGACAGCACGGGAACGAGTTGGTCCCGTGTGATAATCCGTAATCAACGCCAGACCAGCCGGAATGTAAAACGCTTCACTTATTCCCATGATAGCACGAGTCCAAAGAAGTTGGTCGTAGGTTTGAGCGTGTCCGGTTGCCCACGTCACTGTAGACCACGCAAACAAACTACCCACGATGACATGTTTCTTGCTGAATCTATCCGCAATATAACCGCCGAGCGGACTTAAAATTGCGTAAGTCCATTTGAACACCGCTGGAAGCAATCCCCATTTTGCTTCGCTGTTTAGGTCAAGTATGTCGCCCATGATTGAGTACTTCATTGCCGCCATCATCTGTCTGTCCATGTAATTGAGCAGAACGACTGGTGCCAGCAGTATAAGGAGCCACCAGGCATAGCGTGAAACGGTTGTCAACGTATCGGAAACGGGCGGGTCTGGTCTCATGGCAAAATTGATAGTATGATTATTTCGTTTTGAAAAGGAGCAAGCCGCCCGTCCAGTTGGTCTGCGGCAGTTCAAGCGTTTCGCCCTTCTTCATCGGACGTTTGAACAGCGACATTTGTGTCTTTCCTCCGTCACTGTACCGGAAAACGTTGGAAGCAACTTTTTCCCAACCGATGGTCTGCGTAAAGCCCCGGTCATTATCCATCGCAACGACGTGAATAACCGTATCTTCTTTGGCGGTGACGGTCACGGAAGCCGCTTCGCCGCCATGTGTTCGGAGAAACTCGAAGCCGGACCATTCCGCAGGAACTTCAAGCCAAACGTAATTCCGATTGGCAAACGCTTTGCCGTCTTTTTTCATGGTATCGAGTTCTGTATGAACTGCTTTGACGGCGATAGAAGCATTTCCCGTTTCAAAACGTTTCTTGGCTGCTTCCTTTTGCTCTTGAATACGCTGTGCTGTAAGCATATGCTCCAGTCCGGTATTCCGCTTGTAATAGAAATATCCGTCTTCTGCACCAATCAAGGGGTCGGGAATTTTATCACCGTTAAAGTCAACCCACGTTGGACTCGTGCTGTGTCCTGAAATCGGACGACTATCAACATTGCCGAGGTTCTTGAAAATCCAAGTGCCGTCCTTCGTTCCAACCTGCCGCCATAATTCGGCATTTACGCTGTTGACAAGGAAATCCGTCTTGCCGTCACCGTCGTAATCAACGACACTGATTTTTCGCCTGCCGCTTCCTCCGGCAATTCTGCTGTTCAAACGTATGGGGTTACCTTTCTCATCGACAAACACCCGCTTCGGCGGCAGTAGAATCAAAGAACCGTCCGCTTGCTTCTTTCGTTCATAAAAACAGAAATAACCTTCGTGGTCGAGCATCAATAAGTCCATCAGTCCGTCGCGGTTCCAATCAAACATCACCGGCGTGGTTCTCCATTGCGTCAGTAATGCTTTTCCTTCGGGCTTCAGCCAGCCGTATGAAAGCCGCGGCTGTTCGCCTTCCCATTCAACTTCGACAGGTTGCGGTGCCGCAAGTTTTGGAGCGGTCTTCGTGCCGACGTTTTTGAACCAGACGACTTTACCCCAAATAGAGTTTGCCATGATGTCCAACAATCCGTCGCCGTCCCAATCGGCAACAGTCAAAGTCGTGTATCCCCATTTTGCTTCGCAGGGACCTTGTATTGAACCTTTTTTACCGGCAAGAAAAATGTCACGAATCGGTTTGCCGTCAACTTCCAGATATTTCGGAGCAGCCCACTTCGGATGTTCGACACCGGGTCCGCTCAAGTTTTCATAGAACACGATGTATCCGGCAGTGTTGCCGCTGATGATGTCCCAGGCACCGTCACCGTTCCAATCAACACAGCAGGGCGTTGCAAGCGCGCCGCATTTCACTTCGTCGGCTTCCTGTTGAAAGTACTTCGGTTCGAGAAACACAGGCACGCCGTCTTTGAATTTTCCGGTGTTTTCAATGAGAGCAATCCGCCCGTCTTCGTCTCCGCAGATTAAATCGTAAAAGCCGTTGCCCGTCCAATCAAAGGCAACCGGCGTTACCATTTGCAAGTCCATGACCAGCGGTCGACCGTCTTCATGTTTTATCTGAACGCCTTTCGCCCATTTCGGTTCTGTTCGGGTTCCTATGTTTTGAAAGTACGTGAAACAGTCCCGAAATTCGCCGCAAATGATGTCCAAGTCGCCGTCGCCGTCCCAATCGACCATGTTCGGACAGGGCCAACCGAAGGTTTCGAGATTATTGCCGTCAACATCATTCAAAAGAAACGGCGTGTCATACTTGGGCTGCTCATTTGTTCCAATGTTTTTCGCAACATAAAGCAATCCGCGCAGCGGACCGCGGGTCCAGTTGCCTTCCTCGTCAAAGGTGTTATCCCAGCCGTAGTCGGTC
This sequence comes from Planctomycetaceae bacterium, assembly GCA_009783865.1. Classification (GTDB taxonomy): domain Bacteria; phylum Planctomycetota; class Planctomycetia; order Pirellulales; family Thermoguttaceae; genus WRKP01. The sequence continues at coordinate 10,220 of WRCR01000086.1, forward strand.
CAGTCGTCAACTCCAATCAGAATGTCGGTTTTTCCGTCGCCGTCATAATCAACATACTTCCACATATTTCCCCGCAGTTTGTTCGGATGCGGATTCGGCGGAAGCGGCAAGTCAACGGGATTGTCCACGCCGCTGTTTACAAAGTCGGGATATTCTTTTGCCGGTGAAAGCACACGGGGCTTGCCGTCAACATAACTGATTTGGACGTTGATGATTCCTTTGCTGATACGTCTTGCTTTTTTGAAGACGGGCATTTTATCTTTCGTGCCGGGATGTTCAAAAACGTAGGTGCCGTTGTATGGTTTGTCTTCGCAGACGACAACCAAGTCGGTGAAGCCGTCGCCGTTGACATCCATCGGAATGGGCCACGCCCAGAGTCCGACACCGAGGTCGACGACCAATCCCGGATTATTGTATTTAAGACGTTCTAATTGCTGCGGAGCAGTTTGAGCCGACAGCGGTACTGCGGCAAAGACGAAAAACAACAGCGAAAGTACAAACGAATGTTTCATAATTTTCTCCGGTTAACGGTTGACAAATATGCGATGATTTTAAGTTGTTCACATTTTACTTCAATACTGCTTACTTCACACAGCGGTACCCTAAAAATCATTATAATCGTCAAAAGCAGTTAATAAAATACAACCCTTTCAAAAGATAACGAAATCTGGTAAATTCTAACGGCGACGTTTTACGATAACCGATGACAGAATATATTCCCTATTTCCGCCGTTTTACCATTGAGGGTTGACGGCGGAAGAGCGATGAAAAGGATGTTCCAATGTTCACGATGACCAAAAAATCTTTCGCCGTTGCCGCATTGTTCTTCGGAACAGCGGTTTTGTTTGCCGTTGTATCCGCACTTGCTCAAGAAGCACCGGCTCCCGCACCGGTTCCCGAACCCGCACCTCCGCCGGCGGTAGAATCGCCGCCTGCTCCGGCTTCTGAAACGCCGACACAGTCGGCGGCTCCCGAAACGCCAGCCGAATCGCCGCCCAAAAGAGTGTACGAATTCAAAAGAAGTTATGACAAACTTCTACATCCGGCTGTCGCGGCAAGAGTAGGATTGAATGACCAACAGCGCGCCGAAGTTAATCGGCTAATGGCACTGCGTGCCCAAGAAATTGCCAAAACAACCGACGAAGAAAAATGGGCGGAAATTTACGAACAAAGCGAACAGAAAATTGCCGACATTCTGACACCAGCGCAGAAAGCACTTTTCCCGAAAGTGTTTGA
>WRCR01000087.1 GCA_009783865.1 Planctomycetaceae bacterium
AACCGCAACGCCATCTCATTGTTCAGCGCATACGAACACGCTTGTCCCAACGGACTTTTCGGCAGCACAGCGGGATTTAACTGAACTCCAGATGCCCGGCGGAATCATTTTACCGTCAATTCTTTACTCTGCGATTTTCCGTTTTTATCTGTCCACGTAATTTTGTATTTGCCTTTGAAGCCGCGGAATTTAACTGCTCCGTTTGAATCGGTGCGGACTTTCAAATTCGTTTTCCATTCTTTATTGATTAGCCGGTCAAGTTCATGGTATGCCAACTTCGGATTCAAATCCTTATCGTAGAGTCCCGAAAATGCCGGTTCACCGGGTGCCGCGCCGCCGTCAACGGAATTCCACCAAGTTATTCCCATTACTGTAGGATAACTGAACCACAGCCGATAAAAGTTGCGGGTTAGAATCGCTTGTATATTCTGACTTTTTTCCGTGTTGTCAGCAACGCTTACGGTTATTTCACTGATGTGAATCGGGCGTTCCGTGGTGTCAAGAACTTTCATTATGCCGTAAATTTTTTCGGGAGTTAAAATTGCATTTCCGGCGGCAATCAAGTCCGCTTCTTTCGGATTGAATATGTGCATCTGCGCACCGGTATTATCGACCCGGATTCCTCGGTCAATCAGATTGCGGACAATTTCTGCGTAGCGGCGGAAGTAACCTAAGTCACCATGGAAGTCGCAGTCATTCGTATTTAACTGCACTGTATCGGGAAAATAACGCATCGCCCACTTATATGTCTTGTACGAATAATCGTCCGGCATAATACCTCTGTTCGCTTGGTCGATTGATTCATTTACAACGTCCCACATCTGTATGCGTCCTTTATAACGTTCCGCTAATTCTTTGACGTGCTGCTCGAAAATCGCTTCCATTTCTTTGCGGTCATCGGGCATCCACTCTGGGTGTCCCCATCGCCGCATACCGTAAATGATTGCATGTCCGTTCATGTTTAGTCCTTTTGCTTCGCAAAAATCAACAACGGGGTCGGTAGCAGGACGGCGGTAAATATACGGACTGTCCGCTGCATACCGCGGTTTGCCGCGTTCCGGTTCCAGTGTTTTCCAGTAAAACGGAACCGTAGCGGAATTGAACAAATTGCCGAATATATCTTCGTATTTCTTGTTCTTTTCCGGCGTATCGAAATATCCGTAAAGAAATATGTTGCCGCCGAAAAGGAAAGCGTGAGTCAACTGTTCGACATTTACTTCGGTGTTTGCCGCTGTATTTTCAAGTTTGATTTCCGCATCGCCTTTGCGGTACTGTTCGATGTCATCGTCCATTTTCTTTTGGACATCGTCGTTCCATAGTTTCCAATATGCTTCGCTCATTACGGATTTGTCGAGCGGTTGTCCGGCAGCAAAATTGTATGCTGCGAGGAGAAAAACGAAAAAACAAAGAGAAAATAATAATTTGTTCTGCATAATAGTAATAATTGGTTAAAGTAAATAACAGGAATACACAATAATCTCGCGGCGGTGTTATTTTATCCGTAGTTCACGGGAAATGGAATACCTCCGTTTGATTATTTGATAAAGCGGAAGTTATTGAACTTTCCAAACTCCGATTTCAAAGGCACCCAACTCGTCCGGCTTTTTGTGGAGCGGAATGCAAGCACGTCCAGCGAGTTGCGACGCATCAATCGAGATGGTTTCCTTTTGAAAATTGGCGGTAATCAGGTACTTTTGTCCGGCGGCATCAGCAGCAAGAACGGCGCGGACCTCCGGCGAAGGATGATTGACGCGCCGAAACTCTTTGGACGACGAAGTCAATTTCGTTGTCTCGGCATCGGCAACAAGAATCGCCGCAGCACAATCGAAGAGTGTTTCGTTTGCTCCGAAATGTCGGGCTCCTTCAAACGACACTTGACAAATTTCTTCTGCGTACAACAAACCGCCTGCCGCTGCCGGTGCGACACCGTGAATTTTTATTTGCCGACCGGCAACTCTCGCAATCTTCGGCGAACCGCCGTAGATTTCCACGACTCCCAGTTTGTCATCAACGTTCAGCCAGCGGTCAGGAAACTCGCACAACTCAAATTTATCGGAAATACCTTGGAGAATCCGTGTGCCCGATGCCGAGATGACTTTCCGTTTGAAACCATTGAAAACGTCATTGGGAATCGAAAGTGCCAAGCCGCGAACCCGACTGAGATAAGCCGGAAACTCTGTCCGCGCCCGCTGAATTACGATTACTGTTCTGTCGTCGGGAAGAGCGCAGTACGCAACATCGACGATTGCCGTCTGTTCGCTTCCCTGTCCTTCGGCAACTGGAGATGTTGCGTGAGTTCGATGCCGTCCTGCCGCGGCAAAACCGCCGTTGAACTGAAAACCCGTTTTAGCACGTACCTCTGCGGTATTCTGTAAGCCCATTCCTGAAACCTGTCCGGCTAGGTTGAATTGCCATTCCGCCATATCGGAAGCATTTGCCGGAACGCACAATCCGGTAGTTTTGAGCGCGCCTTCGAAACACCAAGACGCAAAACGTTTTTGTCCGCGCTGAAACCAAGCACCGTGATATTCATCGTACCATTGTGCCGGTGCATCGACCTGTTTGCGGAATAATTTGTCGAAATCAAAATTCCTGTGCCAATAGGCACCGAAAGCAAAAGTACATGCTTTGTCGCCTTCAACCCGCAGATAATAGAGCGGTGAAATTTCCGCAAGACGTTCCAGCCGCGACTTCATGAACCAGCCGGTCGGATTGTCTGCTTGTTCCCGATTTACTATGTCAATCCAGCCATGTTCAAACGCTGCTGCGTCGGCATCGCCAAAACATTCCCGCGCCAAGAGCCAAACGGGAATTCCGTAATCTTGACAATAAGAGTAACGAATTCTTGTATCGCCGCCGATTCTTGCAAAGCGTCCATCATGAAACGTACATGCCTTGCAGACCTTCCAGAGTTGCTCCGCATGATGATACAGTGCTTCCGGCGGTTCAATGCCGTTCTTCTTGCAGTATAAATGAAAAATTGCCAGATTTGAAAGCGTCAGGTACATGTACCCGACATTCATGTACCCGTGATGGTTACAGCCCATCGTTTCAAACATGTTGGCACCAATGAACCGGTCTTTGATTGGCTTGCCGTCAATGAGATTCGTGTTCACCGCATCGGACGGAACAGAGATAGCGTTGGTCAGATAATCGGAGGCGCGCTCTTTCCATTTCGCCGCTTGGGGATGATTCGGCTGGAGAACGGCGGCGCGAAACAGAGCGATTCCGTTCCACATGTTCGATTCGGGCTTATTGTTTTGGGTCAATCCCGCAAGAATCGGCGTTTCCAGTAAGTATTCCGCTTCCGATTCGGTAACTTTGCGATAAAGTGTTCGGAGTTCATCATCGAGGAATTTATCGAGGGCTTCGATTCCGAAACTCATACGTTCCAGCGTCAAACTGGAAATCCAACTGTTTCCCCAAGTGTTTCCATCGGCGCAGGTTCCGCCGCCGGCTTTATGTGAACGGAGAGCGAAACGCAGCATATCCAAGGCAGTTTTCCGCAGTTCTTCTTTGGACATACCAGTTCGTGATACATCGGTATTTGGGTCAGTTGCCAGAACGGCAAAAGCGGAAAAGGCGGTGCCATGCGCCTGCATGAACCAATGTCCGCTGTAGCCGGGACCGTAATAAACACTGTCGGAAGTGTGCCGGTGGATTTCTGAGACAGCTGCTTTAACCCAAGGTTCGAGCGACCGAAGATAACGTAATTGCAGGTTCGATTCTGATGCAGCCGCAGCGGATACAAACAGACCGAGACAAAGGAAAGTTAGAACCCGTATCATGGAATTGATTAAATTGTGTTGTTGAATCGATATTACCGCCGCATTAGTGGTGTCATCCGCTATTGTTTATGTTCGGCAATATCGATGGTAAATTTTCCGTCTGAACCGGCATTAACTTCGACGGTAAAAGGTGTGGACGACAAAAAAGCCAATTTTTCCGGAATAATTCTCTTTTGAGCATACTGCGCTTCCCAGTCCTGCATGAGTTTTTCGGCTTCGTGCGAGGGCATTCCATCGTTAATTTCGGGGCGGGGCGGCAGATTGTCGGGTTCCTTATCCACAGCGACCTTATACTTTCCAGCGGGAACACCGGAACCGGTATAACTCGTGTAAGTCGTACTCATTTTTGCGGCACCGCTGGAATTAGTCATACCGTGAATAGACCAACTTCCCGATGACGATTCGTCTTTCATTGAAACACGAACCCCATTTATAGGTGTACCGCCGTTGGTTACAGTTATTTCACAGGAAACAAGATTAGGCAAATCGGAAGGTTTGGAACAAGAAGCAACTCCAAGAAGGAGTAAAGCCCCAAAAAAAACGGCAAAATAATTTTTCATGTTTGTGTTTGAATGTTTAACGGTTAAATTGTAAAAGAAATTTTTTGCGGTTTTACGGAATGGTCACGCTTTCTCCTCCCACCCGTGAACCGAGGGCACCCCAAATGCCGTAAGGCGAAGGACTTCTAAAATCGGCTCTAATTGTGGCAGCGGTTGTGCGTTCCGCTATAGAGGCATCTCTTGCGTTGATAGTTTCGCTGATGAAACGGACAGAACCATCGACAAAAGCAACATTGACCCCGCCGGAGTGATAACTGCTGGCAGTGGGCGACATACCCTCACCATTTTCGGCAGTATCAAAGGTGCAGTTAGGTCCGTTTGGCGGCATAATCGCTTTGAAGCCGTTAGAAAGAAGGTGCCAGCCGCCCCATCGATGACCGGAACGTCCTGTTCCCAACTGCGAGGCGGGAGCAGTCAGCATATTGTCGGGACCTTTGAATTTCATACAATCGCCTTGGGTGCGGGAAGTTATACCCATTACGACTCCTCCGCGGACAGCCGTGACGGCGGTTACTTGTCTGCCGGGACCGATGCAGGATTCACTGATTAAAATCGTATTACTCGTTCCATCAAGGGTTGTGTCAATCGTTCCGAGATAGCAGTCCCCGTAGTCGAACATTCCGCGCGGGATACCGCCGTTGATACCTCCCCATGCATCTCCAAGACAGCAGCGGTAACTGCTGACTGCGTTGTATATCCCCTGTGCCTGCGCTACCGACATATCGCCGGGGTCATCGCCTTTTCTGACCGGAGACGAAGGACAAATAAATGCTTCAACATGTTCGGAATACGGTGCCGGCACCGCAGTACTTGGAACCGTTGCTGACCCATTTCCGGCTCGGTAAATCGGGTCATAAGCGTATGCGGTTCTGTTTTTGGCTGCGTCATAGACCCTTTCATACAGGGCTGACAATTCCATATAAGGGAGCAGCGGAGGCAGAAAGCCGATGTCTTGCCGAAATCGAAAGTAATTAGCCGTACTCGTCGATGTTGCTTGCGCCAGCGTCAGTCCGTCAGCGAGATTGAGGTCAATGGCAAGTTCCTTGTTGTTTCTTGCCGCCGGAAAATGCTTTAGAGTGTCATGCATGTTGTGACAAGCCAAAGCAATCTGTTTCATTTTGTTATTGCACTGCATTCGCCGCGCCGCCTCGCGGGCTGCCTGAACAGCGGGGAGCAGCAGCGCAATCAATACGCCGATGATGGCTATCACAACGAGCAACTCAACGAGTGTAAAACCCTTATTTTTCATGGCAATGTTCCTTTCAAAATTTGAAGAATTTATATTGTATTGTGTATTATTAAGCATTAAAACGAGGTGCTGACACCGTCATCTCTGGCACCCAATGAACCCCAGACACCGTAAGGAGACGGCCCCGAAAAAGAACTCACTACTCCTTGAACTCCATCAAACAGTGCCGGAGTCGGTTCTGCAATGGAGGTATCACGCGCATTGATAGTTTCCGAAAAAAATCGGACGGAACCGTCAGCCAAGGCACCGTTAACTCCTCCCTTATGGTTGCTTGATGCCGATGCGACAGCGGGATTGTGAAACGTAAGACCAGTGTCGGAATTATAACCACAGGTCGGTGAATTAGGGGGAAGTGCAGCGACGAACAATGTACGTGAAAAACCGGTCTGTGACCACCGCAACCCCATTTGAGAGGGTCCCATGTTTGCCGTAGTTGTATTCCATGTTCCGTTTGGACCGCGGCGTGCTGCACAGTCGGAAGGAAGCATTGAAGTTAAATTCAGGGACATTCCGCCAAGAATATTCTTGGAATTATTACCCATACTCGTAACCCCCAGGTACGTAGATGCTACGTTTGTGCCGATATCGGCTTCGCTAAGAAGGAGCGTATTGCTTGTTCCATCGACAATCGATGCCATCGTGATTTCGCCTCTGTCTCCCCGTGCAAAAATTCCGCGTGAAACTGGTGTGAATGTATGGGTGAACAAATCGCCGGTACATGCCCGATAACTGGTTATAGGCATCGGTGCTATTGCACTACTGTTCGTTTGACTCGCTGAAGGACAAATGAGCATGTTTATCGCCCGAATATATGGATTTGGATACGTAACGCCGCCGACCGCGGCACTTTCACCTGTCGCATCCGCGCGGAATATCTGTTCTTTTGCGCTATGCTGCACGTCCCTGTACAAGGATTCCTGTTCGATGAACGGAAGAATAGGCCCCACCCAACTGATAAGTGACCGGGTGTAATAAACCGCATCTTTAGCACCGGTGCCATTAAGATTGTTCGGCACAACGTTAATACCATCCGCCCGAAGCAGATTGACGGCAAGGTCTCTTTGGTTTGACGCTGAAGGGAAAATACCGTGAACGTCGTGCATGTTGTGACAAGCCAATGCCAGTTGTTTCAGTTGATTGGTACACTGCATACGCCTTGCGGCTTCACGTGCGGCTTGCACAGCAGGCAGCAAAAGAGCAATCAGAACGCCGATGATGGCAATGACTACAAGAAGTTCAACGAGGGTAAATGCGGGTTCCGGTCGCTTACGCTTCCGGCTGCCTTTTATTTCGCTTCCCCCCCTCAAATCACCTAATTCGACATTTGCATTTTTCATTACTTTTCTCCTAGGAAAATCTGTTCTAATTAATGATGTGAATATAACATAAATCCAACAATTTAACAACACACGATTCAACAACACTCTTAACGGAAAAGGAACATTTTTATACCAAGATTGTCTTACAGTCAAATAGTTTTGCGGAAATTCATCTATTTGGCAGGATTTAATAATTTTGGCTTTTGAACATCTTCGCTCATTTGCCGGGGCAGTTCATACACATCGCCGTTTTTATTACTGAAATACAGCGTCGATTCCGATCTCTTACGTCCATGTCCCGATGCCCAGAAAGCATAAAAGTCCGGGTGTGCATTCACGGGTCGTCTCGGATAAGCGTGATTGAGTTCACTGTTCGCCGTCATTTGTCTTTCTTTTTTCCACGTGCTGCCAAGGTCCTTGCTCGTCCACATAGCGACCTCACCGCCGGTATTGAACAGTTGCGGACCTTGCTCCGTTGTTCCAATGACTCGCAGGAAATCATTCTCTTCAACATAAAGCGAACCGAAATCGTAATTGCTGTTGGAATCGCAAACATGCCGAATTCGCCACTCGGTACCAGTCCAGCGTGCAGTGAGCCAGCGGCGCGGGTCATTCTTCGGACCGGTTTCATAACCCTTACTGGTCAGGTAAAGAATTATCGGATTACCCTTGGAATCGAAGTTGACATCCATAGTATAAACATTGAGTCCCTCGGCGAAATAATCGTGAACAAGTGCTTTGTTGTTGATTTCCAAAAGCGGCGTTTCGACGGTCTCGCCCTTGATGTTTTTCCACGTTGCGGCACAATCAAAGGTCTCTGCGTAATATAAATTGGTTCTGTAATTCAAACCGACGCGTCCCGTTGCCTTATCGTTTGGATGAAAATTGAACGCTGTTCCGACCTTTTCTTCCTTATACATTCCTGATGACTGGTAATGTCCATACTCGGTACCGGCTAATACTTTCCACTCTGACCATTTCACACCGTCTGGACTCGAAAACGAACAGAGGATTCGTGCCGCAAGAGTTTGCGGGTCGTTCAGAACCCGCTTGTCGTAAGTCGTGAACAGCACAGTGAACCCTTTGTCTTTCATGTGATAAACCTGAAAATACGAAAAGTTGGTCATCGGTACATCTTCGCCGTTGACCCGTTTTGTCGGATTAATGCGCTCAAACTCTTCGATGTCGTATGGTTTCTTGCTTCGATGTATGAACGATGGACGAGACGTTCCATGTGAACTGGAAAATATCCAAATATATCCTTTGTCATCGATATTTATCACCGGATTATCGTGGGCATCGTTTGTTTTCTTATCGAGCAGAATCGTCGGTCTTGGAACGGTACCGGTTTTGTGGTCGAAGTATGAGATTTCATGCAGCAGTGTATTTTCCGTTTCCTTGTCAGTGCCGCCGTAACAGAAAAACGTTTTGTCAACCTTCGGAGCATAGAACGCAAACGGCGTAAGGTTCGTCAGATAGGTACCGAGTCCGCCGCTGTATTTGAAGACGAACTCATCATTAGACGGCTGGTTCATGTACCAGATTCCGCGATAACCGTCGTCCTTTTGATTTAGCAAAACTACTTCTCTGCTTACGGTACCCGGTTTGAATGCAACGGCTTTCGGACCTCCGGCAACAGAGTTTGTCCACTCGGCTTCCTTTTTTCCAGCGGCATCCCAGGCGGCAATCAGGGAGTCGTTCACTGCTTCACCTTTGAACACGTTTTGGATTTCATCAGCGGTCAAGGCGCGGTTCCAGAGTCGAATGTCATCCATCGAACCGGCGAGTTCCCTGCCTTTTTCCGCAACAGTACCGATGAGAAGCGGCATCTTGAAAGTATCACGTTTGCACGGAGCCGTTGTCGACGCTTGTTTTACTCCGTCCTTGTAGACAGAAATTGTCTCGCCGTCGTAAGTTCCGAGATAATGCGTCCACGTTTCGGGTTTCGGCAGCGGCGCAACCGCAACGCTGTAAGTTTTTCCTTCGCCGCCGGGAGTTGCCGGGGCATTCTCGACTATCATTCTGACACCGCCTCTGTGCAGGTATAGTGTAATATCATCTGCCGAACTGCCGAGCGACAAGAAGGTATTGGAGGTGTCGGTCTTCGCAACTCGTACCCAAACGGCGATGGAAAACGCTTTGGGATTGAGTTTAAGGTCTTTCGCTTCGACACGGTAACCGGTGGTTCCGTCAAAGGAAACTCCGCCGCCGGTTGGAGCAGCATAAATTGCCGAAGCAAGTAAAAAAACGCAAAGAAAAAGTATCTGTTTCATGGAAAGGACTGTAAAAAAATATAAATGTAATATAAACAATTCGACAAGCCGTTGAAATAATTCGTTACTTGGCACTTTTCCATCGCCGGTCGTCCAGCAGTATCGCAATCCATTTCGTTTCGGGAAATTCCTGCAAAATAATTTTTATCATAACTGTGAGCGGAGCAGCAAGGAACAAACCGATAGGTCCGAGAATCCAGCCCCAGAATACCAGCGTCAATAAAATGACGACGGTCGATAAACCGAGTCCGTGTCCTAAAAATCGCGGCTCAAATCCGTAAGCAATCGTACATTCAAGAGCAACAAGACACGCCGCATAAAGCAGCACGCCGGGTATATCGTAATTGATAAAAACCAAAATACCCGGTATTATTGCCGCCAATGTACCGCCGATGTTCGGAATATAATACATGAAAAACGCAATGACCCCCCAGAAAAACCAAGCAGGAACCCCGAACATATAATATATGAACATTGCCGCTCCGCCGGACGCACAGTTGACAATGGTCTTCAGAACGAGATAATGCCGGACATCATGCGCTATCTGGTGAAGATGTTTGTTATTGATTGCCGCGTCTTTTCCAAGTGCGCGCTCCATCTTTGCCGAAAACTGCGATGCTTCAATCAGCATAAATACTGTAAAAATCAGCACAAGAAAACTGCTCTCAACAAGATGGCGCAGTTGCAGAAACCCGCTTGCAATCCAATATGAAACATTCTGCGGGTCAAGTGCTATCAGCGGTTTTTCTTTATCGTGAACCATTTTAACCCACTGTTCGACTACTTCCGGGTCGCCCGCCGGCACATCTTCCGGCATTGACGGTTTCCAAAGCGGCAGCAGCGAAGTGCTTTCTTCGGTATGTGTGTCTTCTTTGTCACCGGCGGCATTGGAATTATCATCGTTTTGCGCCGCGGTGTCCTTATTTTTTTCATTCGGCGGTGATTTGGGCTTACCGTCTTTTTGTGATGTCGGTGGTGTATCCTTACCAACATCTTTTTCAGGTACCTTTTCGACAGCAACTGAATTGTCGTCTTTTACGACAACACCGTCTGTTTTCTTTTCTTCCGAAGGGCTTTGACTGTGCGGCTGAACCTTGCCGTTGACTTTTATAATCTCTGATTTATCGTCGGTTTGCTTTTCCGTTTGTCCGCCGATGGAAAATCCCCAACTTTCCAGTTTCTTTTCGACTTGAGCATACTTCTCGGTAAATCTATCCCGATATGCCGGTATCTTACCGATGTTTTCGTTCAGCGACTTTCCGATGAAGTACGTCAAGGCGACAAATAGAGCAATCGTACCGCCGATGACAATGATATACGACAAAATTGTCGGACAGCGGTTTCTTTGCAGAAACCGCAGCGGAATTAACAGAACAATCGCAATGAAGAGTGCGAGCATTATCGGACCGAGCAAACCGCTCGCCGCCTTCATACCGGCAAGCACGACAACAATCGCTGCAATGGTATAAATCGCACCCGCTACCCGCGGCTTCATCTGTTTCGGCGGTTCCTGTTGACTGTTATCCGCACTGCTTCCGTAAATACCGCTTTCGCTACACATTGAATATGTTTTCGTATTTCTTGACGTTGAAAATTTCAAACTTCGTTTCGAGCAGATATTCGTTTCCGCCGACTTTCTTCAATTCGTTGACTATCAAATCAATCTGCCGCTGACTCTTATACAAGGCAACCGCTTGCAGACGTTTTTCCACTAAATCATCGGAAACGCGAACATGCATATTCGGAGTCGAAATGAAATCGCTGTAAGTTGCGTATTCATAAACGTTTGGAATCCGTTCAATCGGTTCGCCGAGTTCGGGCCAAATCGCTCCCTGCGCATGATAAATGCTAATCATCAGTTCATAACTGACCGCCTGATGGTCGGGGTGCAAATCCCGCCGGTTCGCAACAAAAATCCTGCTCGGCTTAATTTTACGGATAACCCACGTCATTGAATTTTCAATGCCGACTGCGCCGTTGATATAGTTCGGTAAAGATTTATCGGAAGCAAAACGCCGACCAATTGCGTGCGGCAAATTTGAATCGTTATAAGCGAATTGCGTCAGATTTGCGGCAGGAAGTCCCATGAAAGCGTATGAATCCTGCGCTTCTTTCTTTCGGATAGCGGCAATGGTATCTTTTTCTTCCGGCGAACAGTATCCCATCTCGCCGTTGGAAAAAACCTCTGCGTAGGTATCAACCCCGCTTTCAATACCGGCAATGAAAGTCAGACCGGCACCGAGTACGACATCGTCGTCGTGCG
>WRCR01000088.1 GCA_009783865.1 Planctomycetaceae bacterium
AACTAATGAACGAATGACTTCCTTACACGATTTAATGTTATCCGAAGAATCCGTTTTGACGCGGCTGTATTCGCAATCGCTGACGCAGATAGAAGTAGTCCGCAGCGGCGATACTTCCCGTCTCCTTGAATTTCTTGCAAGGAAACAGCAAACGGTGACGGAATTTGAAGAGTTGCAGAAACAACTTGCGCCGCACCGGAACATTCCGCCGGAACAGCGGAAGTGGAAAAACGAAGAAGAACGGAAACAAACCGAAGAGTTGATAAACCGCTGCGGAGAACTGTTAAAAATGATTGTTGAAAACGATACACAAAGCACGGTGGAATTGTCGACGCAGAAAGAAGAAATCGAAAATCAACTGCGGCGGATTCAACAAAGTGTTCTGGTTGATGTAAATTATGCGAAACAAGCGGCACCGTTGAAGCCGGAAGAGAAAATCAGACGTTTTGATGTGAGCAAGTAAGATGATACACCCGACTTATCAATTTCGTGCCATTTTTCATGGAACGACTGTCCCGGTCTTGGAACAGGTTGTCAACTTCGATGAAGCGCGTCAGGCACTGCTTGCGGGAAACCTTGCGAACTTTGATACGCCGTTGTATCAGGCGCGTGATTTGGATGTCGGCACTTTCAAGAAAAAGTTGGCGGACGCTATTGAAAGAAAAAATGCGCCGCCCGGTCATTTCGGACCGGAATATCCGTTGAAAAAAGGACGTTCTTCGGCAGTCGGCGGCGATTGGCCCATCGACCATCAGATATTGTATCACGATTTGAACAATGTCGGAATGGAATTCCAAGTCACGGAAATGGCGAAAAACAACATCGAATTTAACACGGCGTTAAGTTTGATGCGTCATCAACTCGCACTTCTGCAAACCGCAATCAGCGAAAGAGTATAATTTAGCGTAGGATTTTAATCCTACGCTGTGTTGACTCTAATACCGATAAAACTCCGGCTTGTACGGACCTTCCACCGGAATACCCAGATATTCCGCCTGTTTCTCCGTCAGTTTCGATAACTTCACGCCGATTTTTTCCAAGTGCAGCCGCGCAACTTCTTCGTCTAACAGTTTCGGCAATACATGAACGCCGATTGGAAACTTCTCCGTTTCTGTCCAGAGTGCAATCTGCGCCAGCGTTTGATTAGTGAACGAATTACTCATCACAAAACTCGGATGTCCCGTTGCGCAGCCGAGATTTACCAGCCGACCTTCAGCAAGAAGAACAATCGAATGACCATCGGGGAAAGTATATCGGTCAACTAGCGGTTTGATTTCAACCTTTTTGATACCCGGAAAATTATTCAGACCGGCAACATCAATTTCAACATCGAAATGTCCGATGTTGCAGACAATCGCATCGTCTTTCATCTTTGCCATCTGCGCCGCAGAGATAACATCGCAGCAGCCCGTCGTCGTTACAAAGATATTTCCGACCGCAACGGCTTCGTCCATTGTCATCACTTGGTAACCCTCCATTGCCGCCTGCAAAGCGCAAATCGGGTCAATTTCCGTGACAATAGTTCTTGCGCCGTAGGACTTCAGCGATTGAGCGCAGCCCTTACCGACATCGCCGTAGCCCGCAACGACTGCGACTTTACCGGCGACCATTACATCGGTTGCCCGCTTGATGCCGTCTACAAGCGATTCTCTACAGCCGTAAAGATTGTCAAACTTGCTTTTGGTAACGGAGTCATTTACGTTAATTGCCGGTACTTTGAGTTGCCCCTTTGCAAACATTTGATACAGGCGGTGAACTCCCGTTGTTGTTTCTTCGGAGAGTCCTTTCACGCCTTTGATAATTTCGGCATATTCCGGTTTATGAAGGAGATAGGTCAAATCGCCGCCGTCATCTAAAATCAGATTGAGCGGTTTGCCGTCGGGAAAGATGACGGTTTGCTCGATGCACCAATCGAAGTCGGCATCGCTTTCACCTTTCCAAGCATAGACGGGAACGCCGGTTACGGCAATGGCAGCAGCGGCGTGGTCTTGCGTTGAGAACTTGTTGCAACTGCTCCAACCGACTTGCGCGCCGAGAGCGGTCAGGGTTTCAATCAGAACGGCGGTTTGAATTGTCATGTGAAGACAGCCCGCTATTCTTGCGCCCTTGAGCGGCTGCGTTGCCGCATATTTTTTATGAAGTGCCATCAAGCCCGGCATTTCGTTTTCTGCCAACATGATTTCTTTGCGTCCCCAATCGGCTAAACCCAAATCGGCAACTTTGTACGATAATTCCGGTTTCTTAATAGACACGATAATCTCCTAAATGTATGTGTGAAAAATCCGTTGATAAACTAACTCCCGCAACGGGAAACAGGAAATGATTATATCATAACTCAACGCAGTTGCAATACCTTATTTACTCCTTCCGGACTAATGAAAATCCCAGCCAAAGTTTTGCACCCTTATAAAAGCACCGTCTTGCAACTCCCGATTGGTTTTGTAAAATTACGGAAACGTGGTTAATACTATTATCAGAATTTACCGAATGTCAGTGCCGATGTTTGCTCAACTGGATTTTACGCCGGTCACCGATTGGCTTGCTTTCTTCGATTATCTCGGTTTGTTTCTTGTTGCCGTTTGGGGGGCTTACTGCTGTATTGTCGTTTGGAGACGAACCGGGCAACTTCTATTCCGAAATGAAAGCGAGCAAAACGCTTTTCTCGGCGATGTTCAGGAACTAGTCCGGCGTTCCCAATTCAAAGAGTTGACCGATTTGTGCGAAGACGACCCGCGGGTTGTTCCTTCGCTGACCTTGCTTGCGGTTAAAAACCGGCATTTTCCGGCAGCTCAACTTCGGGCGTTTCTAACAGAACGTTTCCAGCGTGATATTTTAGCCGACCTCGATTACCGGATAATTTGGGTTCAAACGGTTATCAAGGCCGCACCGATGCTCGGCTTGTTCGGTACCGTTATCGGTATGATGGGTGCCTTCGGCAAATTAAGCACGGCGGCGGAAGTCAGTCCTGACAAACTCGCCGGCGACATTATGTTTGCGCTGATAACAACAGCAATTGGATTGTCGATTGCGATTCCGCTGGTCATTGCGCTTGCGAGTATTTCCAATAATGTTGCGAAGATTGAGGATTTAACCAGCACTGCATTGACACGCCTGCAAGGGATTTTTCAAGAGAAACGGGGACCTTAGCGCAAGGCGTAGCGGATGCCGCAGCCGTTTTCATCAGAATAGACGATTCTTCCCTTGTCAAGCATAATGCCTGTCGCCGGTGTGCCGTCAACCTGAATGAAACCGTCCAAAGCAATGTAATCAAACATCGGAGCAATTTGCGCCGTTGCCGACGCGCCAATTGCCGACTCCGCCGTGACCGCACTGGCAACCTTGAAACCCTTGTGCCGCAACTTCTCAACGAATTGCCGGGCGGTAGTCAACCCGCCGCACTTCGCAAGTTTAACATTGATGCCGTCAAAGAGTCCGGCACAGCGTTCCAAGTCCTCGTCTGTTCTCCATGACTCGTCCGCAATGATAGGAATCTGTATGTTCTTCTTTTTCAACTCTTTGCGTATCTTTTTCATTCCGTCCCAATCGTTGACGGCAAGCGGCTGTTCAATCAGGTCAACGCCGTATTCGATAAGAAACGGCAGCCGATGGAAAAAGGTATCGACAGTCCAGCCGCCGTTCACGTCGACGTGAAATTTTGCCGCCGTCTTGTTCCGCAGAAAACGCAGTATGTCTACGTCCGAAGAATCGCCGAGTTTCAAACGGTAAATTGACCAATC
Source organism: Planctomycetaceae bacterium (assembly GCA_009783865.1). Taxonomy (GTDB): domain Bacteria; phylum Planctomycetota; class Planctomycetia; order Pirellulales; family Thermoguttaceae; genus WRKP01. The sequence goes on from WRCR01000088.1 coordinate 3,738, forward strand.
TGGTGTTTCTTTGAACCGCTCATCAATTTTTTCCAGCGTATCAATTCCAAAAGTGAAACTGGAGACGGGAGCGTTTCCGGCGGCAAGTCCCCAGATTTGATGCAGCGGCTTGTTGCGCATCTTGCCCCAGAGGTCGCAGGCGGCGCAATCGAAAGCGTTTTGCATAAACGGATGACCATTCAGTAAGGGTTCAAGTGCCCGCCGAAAAGCCATCGGCTCGGCAAGTGCATAACGCTCTACCATGCTGCGGCATTTTTCGATTAGGTCGAGCATATCCTCTATTGATGCGCTGTAATGCAGGTCTTCGCAAAACTCGCCGCAGCCGTACAAGCCGTCTTGGTCTAAACGAATGACGATAGTTCTAACAAAACTGTAAGAACGGCTGGAAATATGGAATACGTGTTTTAACGGCAAATCGTGCCGGACTATCCGCAGTTTCATGATTATATCTTCGCTGTTTATGCTGCGCTGTTTGTGAACAGAACGCAATATCCTATTCTCAATGTGGTTATCAACATGATACGCTGTTTGACGAAAAAATCAAGATGCCGGAAGTTTTAACCGGCACTTTTTGCTCTTGCCAACATTAGCGGATTTGTTAGAATTTGCGCAGGTTATCTTTCCGCCGGTTGACACCGGCGGTTGCTATTGGGAACGTTAACAAATTGTTAAAATGGATAAGGAAATGTTAAGTCAGAGAGAAACAATGGATATTATACGCTGCAAAGCATATGCCCGCGCCGGTTTAATCGGCAATCCTTCGGACGGCTATAACGGCAAGACAATTTCCGCTATCGTCAAGAATTATAGTGCACAAGTTACGCTGTACGAATGGGATTATCTCGAAATTCTTCCCAGTCGAAATGACGAAAGCGTTTTCCAATCGATTCAGGAATTATCGCAGGATGTCCGCTTGCACGGTTATTACGGCGGTATTCGTCTCATCAAAGCGGCAATCAAGGGCTTTGCCGATTACTGTAAAAACCGCAACATCGCAATGCATAATCGGAACTTTTCAATCCGCTATGAATCCGATATACCGCGGCAAGTCGGCATGGCAGGTTCCAGCGCAATAGTCACGGCAGCGTTTCGCGGATTGATGCAGTTTTATAACGTTGAAATTCCGAAACGGGTATTGCCTTCGCTGATATTGTCCATTGAAAAAGAGCAACTCGGCATCGCAGCGGGGCTGCAAGACCGCGTAGCGCAGGTCTTTGAAGGTTGTACCTATATGGACTTTTCCAAAGAAGTTATGAGTAATGAAGACGGTTTTCAATGCGGAAAATACGAACCGCTGCCGGTTGAATTGCTGCCGCCGCTGTATATTTCTTATGCCGCTCAATTTGGAGAACCGACCGAGGTTTTGCATAACAATCTGCGTTTCCGGTATGAGCAGAAAGAACCGGCAGTGCTGGAAGCAATGTCGAAATTTGCCGACCTGACGGTGCAGGCGAAGCGGGCTATTCTAAGCAGCGATGCGGAAACGCTTGCCGGATTGATGAACACGAATTTCGATACCCGCCGTTCAATTTGTAAACTGCCGAAGGAACATATCGCTATGGTCGAGACCGCCAGACAATGCGGTGCGTCCGCAAAGTTAGCCGGCAGCGGCGGTGCAATTATCGGAACTTACACGGACGAAAAAATGTACCAACAACTTCAAGCGGCAATGACCGAAATCGGCTGCACAACTATTAAACCGGAGATGTAAGCGTAGGATTGAAATCCTACGCTAATAAAAAGCAATGTTCTCAATAGAAATAATCGGAAAACGAACGCCGCTGGCGAAACCGAAAGCGGCTGTCCTCGACTTCGACGGCACCATTAGTTTAATCCGCGAGGGTTGGCAAAACGTGATGAGTCCCTTCTTCGTTAAGGTTTTGAAAGAAACACCAAGAGCGGAAAATCCCGACGAAATCAAAAAATGTGTTGACGAGTTTGTTGCTCTTCTAACCGGCAAGCAAACGGTTTATCAATGTATCCGTCTTGCCGAAGAAGTTGAAAAGCGCGGCGGAACACCGCTCACCCCGCTTGATTATAAAGACGAATATCACCGCAGATTAAGTGAACGAATCGAAAGCCGCATCGAAGATTTGCACAGCGGCGGCAACCCGCTGCGGCATGTCGTACCGGGGTCTTATGAACTCTTGGAATTGCTGCGAAAACACGGTATACTGCTCTGTCTTGCCAGCGGAACCGACGAAGAATTCGTTATTCAGGAAGCGGAACTGCTGCAAGTATCAAAATACTTTAACGGCGGAATTTACGGTGCGCAAAAGGACTACAAAACGTTTTCCAAAGAAATGGTAATCAAACGGATTATCGAAGAAAACAATTTCAACGGTGCGGAACTGCTCGGCTTCGGAGACGGCTATGTCGAAATCGAAAACATTCACAACATTGGCGGTTTTGCCGTCGGCGTTGCAAGTAATGAAGCAGAACGCAGCGGCGTTGACGAATGGAAACGCAACCGGCTAATCAAAGCCGGTGCTGATTGGATTATACCTGATTACTCGGATATTGACGCTATAGAACAACATTTATTTTTATCGTGAAAGAATAATAGAAAAGAATAACAGACATCATGAGCATAACACGTTCACGTCTTGAAGAATTGTTAAACCGCTTTGCCGAAGTCCGTATCGCTGTTGTCGGGGACTTCTTTCTTGACCGTTATTGGCTCATTGACGCTGCATTGGACGAACCGTCCCTTGAAACGGGATTAACGGCAGAGCAGGTGACAGAGCGGCGTTTTAGTCCGGGCGCAGCGGGAACCGTTGTGAACAATCTTGCGGCGTTGGGTCTCAAAGAGATTTTCGCGGTCGGTTTTGACGGCGATGACGGCGAAGGTTTTGAACTCCGAAAGCAACTTGCCTTGCTGGGTATCAACATGGCTTATTTCATAAAAGATATGGAAAGAAACACGCCGTGTTATACAAAACCCTTAAAAAACGGAGTTGAATTAAACCGCTTCGATATTAAAAACCGGAGTAAAACATCGGCAAAAATCGAGCGGCACATCGTCGATTCGGTTGAGCAATTGCTGCCGGATAAAGTCGATGCTGTCATGATAATGGACCAGGTTTCCGAACCGGACTGCGGTGTGATAACGGCGAATGTTAGAAACGCGCTGCTGAAGTTGAGTGATCACTGCACATTGCAGGGCAGCAAGGTGTTCTTTTATGCTGACTCCCGTGAAAACATTGGTTTGTTTCGCAACATGATTATCAAGTGCAATGAGCGTGAAGCAGCGGAGTCCTTTTTCGGTGTCTTTGACGGCAAACCGCTGCCGTTTGAATCGTTGAAGTTGTGCGGGACAGAGTTATCGAAACTCCGCCGCAAGCCGGTTTTCATTACCCGCGGTGCGAAAGGAATGCTTGCGATAAACGGCAGCGATGCCGCCGTTGTGCCAGCCGTAAAGGTTGAAGGCGAAATTGACATCTGCGGAGCAGGCGATGCGGTCAGCGCAGCGTTGGTTAGTGCGTTGTGTGCCGGTGCAACACCGGAAGAAGCGGCATTTATCGGTAATACAGCGGCATCAGTCACGATACGGAAACTCGGACAAACCGGAACGGCAACGCCGGAGGAAATTCTGCACTGCGCAGGATTAGAAATCCTATGCTAACTTTTCTCTATTGACTCAATTTCCGCGAATTCCTATCATACGCTAAAACTATAGCGAGAATATGGATATTCCGAAATTCACTAACGTATGCAGCGAGAGCAGACGGGAACTGCTCCCCGGCGAAGTATTTTTTTCAGTCCTGACTAAAAAAAATAACTCGTTTCAGCGTCTCGACTACGCCGCCGAAAATTGGAAAGAACCCGAACATTGTTTCGCGTGGTGGAAGACCATCGTTCCGCAAGCGGTACAAAAACCCGACAAACCGCTGCCGAATAACGTCCTGCTGGTATTATTCGACAATCTCCGGCTTCAACAAAACACGCCGGAAGAGCAGCCGGACATGCTCTACGTTTTGACACTGCTGCTGGTCCGCCGCCGACTCCTGCACTTTGAAAACGAATACCAAGACGACAGTGGACAAAAATTTATCACCGTCCGCAATACTAAAGACAACAGCGTTTTCGATATACCCGCAGCCGCACCCGATACGGATACCCTTGACGAAATACAGCGGCAATTAACGGAACTATTGCACCCAAACGAATGATATTATTGTTTTCATTTTTTCACACATACCGATAATGAATAATCGACTTTTCAGATTAGCCGTTCTGCTGTGCGCGGTTCTGGTAATATCAACCGGCTGTGAAGGCATCAAGAACGCTTTCCGGCGCACGCCGCAGCCGCCTCCGCTGCTGCCGCAGTCATCAAATACATTAACGCTGGAACAAATCATTACCGCAATTAACCGCAACAGCATGTCGATACGCAGTATCAGCACGGAAGATGCAACGATGATGGTGCCGGGTGTGTTGTTTCAACTGCGTTCACGGATTATGTTTGAGCGTCCGAAACAACTGCGGATTCAATCGGGCATTGGTTTGACCGGTCAGGAACTCGACTTCGGCAGCAACGATTCAATGTTCTGGCTTTGGGTACGGCGTTTGCCGAATGAAATGTACTACTGTCGGCATGACCAGTTTGCAGCGTGTCCGATGCGTTCCCTTGTGCCGATTGACCCCGATTGGATTATCGAGGCACTCGGCATAGTTGAATTCTCACCATCCGACCGGCATGAAGGACCTTTCAAAGCGGATGACGGTTCTCTGATGATTGTTTCGCGGCGGCAGACGCAAACCGGTGTTTTTACTAAGAAGACCTTCATTGACGCAAAAAACGGCTGGGTTCTCCGGCAGGAAATGTATAATCCGCAGCAGGAATTGACAGCAATGGCAGTTTCCTCGAATCATACTTTTGATGCCGCAACGGGAATCATCTATGCCCGTCAAGTTGAAGTACAATGTCAAGGAGCAGAAGGCAAGATGACGCTTGACCTCGGCAACGTTAAGTTTAATAGTCAGACGGCATTTTCAAGTACGATGTTTCAGATGCCGGTATTTGACGGTTATAAGGCGGTTGATATTAACTCGCCGGAATTTTTGCAGAACCGGGGTGTGATAATACAGCCGCTTGCACCTTCGGCTTCGACACCGTCTATGCCTGTTTCGTCTGCGGCTATTCCGTATTCGCCGGTACCGCTGTCAACGGCGGTGCCGTATTCAGTAGCGGAAGCGCATATTCAAACAGTCGTGAAATAGATTCATTTTTAGCCGCAGTGCATATCACAGAGAATATCGCCGAATACGTTCACCATTTTTTTGCAGAAAATCCTTCCGGCGGCGTAATAATGTTGACTGCTTCACCGGACTGGACGATGACATACATTCCGCTCTCCATTGCAAATTTGGCTGCATCATCTTTAACTACCGCTCCGGCAACCGCTCCTACATAATGCTGTCTGGCACCGATGCCCCGGACATCGGCATAACGCCGATATTTTTCTATTCTTTCTATATGACTTCGAACATCGGCGGTTTCCAGTGTTGTCTTGACTTCAATCAGAATGGCAACATCACCATCGTCAAGAAGCAGGTCTATTTCGCCGCTAATTCCTAATTCTTTAACCTTAAAAGATTTATGCGGACTGCATCCGGTAACGTCGTATCCTAATGCTTGAAATTTTTCAATGATATTTCCGCATACCATACTTTCGACAATTTCTCCAATACGTGAACCGAGTGCCGAAATCTTTTTGTCCGTTTCTTTAAACCTCAATTCGGTTTCTTTAAACCTTAGGTCCGTTTCTTTAAACATCAACTCGGTTTTCCGAAACATTTCGAAAATAATTTCGGCTGTTAGCGGCGTTTGTTGTTCAGACATAGTTTTTCCCTTTTATCGGGTTGTTGCTTAATCTTCCTTAAAATAATGCACCACGCGAATCTGCCGGATGTGTTTGCTGTCCGGGTCGAAACAGCGGATTGTGACTTGAATTGCCTCCAACTTGAATGGATACGGAGGAGGACAAGCCCACAGAGTTGAATCGCCTACCGTTGCAGGTCCATTCTTGTCAGTACCATGAGTATTCACACCAGTCCGATAGTCATTGGCATTCATCTCGTAGTTTTTCGTCCATGAATCAAATACGCAAGGCATTGGTTTATTACTGTCCCAATCAGTACGATGAATATTAGGGTCAGGGTTGCCGCCTGTATCTTTGCCTAAATCGCTGCCATTAGTTCCATCATACACATTAGCGGCTAATAGTTTAATACTGCCCGCTCCGGCTACACCGCCGTAATGCCCTTTCGTAGTAAAACCGAAATGAACGGGTTTGCCAGCCATCGCAGTGTTGTAAGAGATATTCGAGACACCGCTGCGGGGAACATTGTTATCACTATAATTGACGACCGTAGGCTTTTCCAGATTCGACGTTCCATCTGTATTTAATTCATACCGGTTGCCGTTTTCATCTTCTAATCCTTTGTCCTGTCCCAAGTCAACGAATTGCGGCGGAGCCCAAGCAGTTGAATTTGCTAACGGTACCCAATATGGATTCCACACTTTCACATCGAAGGACAAAACGTTTTTCAGAACAATATCTTCACCGACGCGGCTTCCGTGACTTCCCGATGACAACAAGCCGGTTCTCTCATTGATACCAAGACCGGAACCGTAAGGTGAATTGGGCAAATTCCAAAAGTCCCAATATAAGGTATTAGGATTTACTCCCGAAGGCGGTGACGAAGTAAAAGTACTGGGCGCGCCGGTAATGTCCTCATCCAATAACGGCAGACGTAAATAGTACCAAATGTCATCGGCAGTGTCTTTATAATGAAGCGGAAACGGAAAATTGTTGTTGAACGACGGAAAACTAGTGTTGTGGAACGCGCGGAAGTAGCGTTTGTTACTCCCCTCAATCAAGCAGCGGTATTTTAAGTCCGAAGGCGAATTGGGAGTACCGGCGGAATCGACAGACAAATCGCCGCCGCCGCCGCCGCCGCTCAATGTCGGGGCAATTAACAGTACCCGTCTGTAAAGGGTATTTCCCCGTACAAAATAGATGATTTCGGCACTTTCTGATTCCAGCATTGATTCCAGCATTGCTCCGCCGACCAGCCCGCGAAATTTATAATCCCCCGACTTCGTGGGGTCAGTGGTGAACATCAGAATATCGTCAACATCTCCGACTGTTAAATCAGATGTGTTTGTTTCGGAGTTGAGAGCAACTTTTTCCATCAATACATGCTCGCCGCTGTTGCTATTGTTGATATTGTAATACGGCAAGTTCATACCCTCGATGATTTCAAGATAGCCGCGTACATCAGTGTAACCAGGTTCGTTAACCATTTTGCCCGGCTGATGAGCGAGATTTGAGTCTATCTTTTTCAAATCATCACGCAACTGCGATGCAACTGCATTAAGATTAGACGACATATTAAGTGTTGACTGCGTTTGCTGAATGGTGCCGCCGACGTGCCGAAACAATTCAATAACACCAAGCAAAAGCAGCAGCGAAATTGCCAAAGCGGTCATCAATTCAACAAGGGTAAAAGCGGCATTACGGATAGTCATAGCGGCACCTCTAGTTTTCGTGTGTTCAGAAAAAAAT
>WRCR01000089.1 GCA_009783865.1 Planctomycetaceae bacterium
CCGATAAAGAAAAACCTGATACCGCTGCGCAGCAAGCGAAATAACTTTGCCGTCCGCAAGACGCTGCAAAACGCTGTCGTCAAGAAGAAAACCCAGAAACAAAAGTTGCCAACTGCGGTAAAATTGTTCCAACTGCCTTGCGGTCTCGGTTCCTTTTTCAAGCGAATGACTGGTTTTCAAGTTGTAATGTTCCGTTGTAATTTCCCAGCCGTTTCGGATGTCGGAGCGCAAAAGTGCTTCGTCCGCTTTGCTAATCCAGCCGAATTTTGGAACGAAACGTTCTCCTTTTTCATATCGGGCAACATTTGCTGCCGGAAGATAACCGAAAACAGGGTGATTGACGGAATTACGTTTGAGCATGTCAATTTCCCACAGTGTTTTCCAGTTTCCGTTGTCGAAATGCCAGCCGAGCAGCGTGCGGATTTCCTTGTTGTCAGGGTGGAGATCCAATACCTGAAGAAGCAGTCGGGCAGTTTCCGCCCGTTTTTTTTCTTTTGCGGCGGCGATTGCGTCATCGAAAAGTTGCCCGGCTTTTTTTACGTTTTCGTCAGAAACGGTACTCGTTTTTTCGGAAAGAACCGGAATGAGAATTTCGAGCGGTTCGGCGGAAACAACCGGGCAGAAAAACAGGAAAATACAGGAAAAATAAAAGCGGAAACAGATTTTCATTGCCGCATTATACTCGAAAATCCGAAATCGCTAAACAGTAAAAATTGTCAAAAACTGTTTTTTCGTAAAAAATTTAGTGAAGGACAGGCAAAAATCTGACGAAAAAGGAAAAACCGGAGGGGGGGTATCTTTATTTATCGTAAAAATCCGTTAGGATATTGGCGGTGATGATACTGCACAGTGCGGTTGTTCTCCGCTGCCGTTGACGAACTTCGGCAGCAACCAAATGTTTCAGAATAAGTGTTAAGGAGTTTCTAGTGAAAACTATATTGAAATTTGCTGCGCGCAATGTTGATTCTTATTTTGCTTCTCCCCGCTTCGGCTTGGAGACCTTCTCGATGCCGAAACGTCCGCTCTTCGAAAAAGATGAGGACGATGAGGACGAAGATGATTGGGACGATGATGAAGACGATGACGAAGACGATTGGGACGATGACGATGAGGACGACTTCGACGATGACGACGACTTCGACGATGACGACGAGGACGAAGATGATGAGGATGAGGATTGGGATGACGAAGAAGACGAGGATTGGGATGACGAAGAAGACGAGGATTGGGATGACGAAGAAGACGAAGAAGATTATGACGAGGACGAAGAAGACGACGAATAGTTTTCTCATCGCCGCCGGTATTTAGTCCGCAATTCTTTTTGACTGCGGGGGGGTACTTTTTACGGAATAATCCGTTATAATACGGATGTGCTAATCAGCGTAGCTTATCGGCTCTGCTGAATTGTCCGTCCGTATTTGTTGTGTTGCTATCCGTAATTACCCAAATGAAAACTATGCCCCGCGTTTTTCTTTCCGGCTTTGCCGACGAATCCACATCGAACAAGACCATCGTGGAACAGTTTGCCGTTTATGCGGCACTGGGTCTTCAGTATTACAGTATCCGCTTCATCAATCTCGGTGACGGTGTAAAAAATGTAATGAAATTGTCGAAAAGCGACATTCAGCGCATACGTCTTTTTCAAGATGAATACGGTCTGAACGTTTCTTCGCTTGGTTCGCCCATCGGGAAAGTAAAGTTAGAAGATATTGACGACGGAACCAGTAACGCTTATATTCCGTTTGAAAAATATCTTGACGATGTTCGGCTTGCCTGCGACTTGGCACATGCTTTTGAAACGAAATTGATTCGCGGATTTTCGTTTTATCATCCGAAGGGTTCCGACCCCCGCAATCATTTGCCGAAAGCAATTGACCAACTCGGACGCATTGCCGAAGTTTGCCACCGCAGCGATTTGACTTTCGGACTGGAAGTCGAAGCGAATCTCATCGGGCAGAACGGACATATACTCGGCGAGATATACCGGCAGGTTAATCACCCCGCGATGGTTCTGATTTTCGACGGCGGAAACATCGTGCTGGAAGGATACAGTTCGCAGGAAATCTACGACCAGTACGAAGCGATGAAACCCGGCTTGGGCTGGATGCACATAAAGGATTATTTGAATCCTCGCAGCGTTGAAACAGCCGTTGGCAAAGACCGGCATGTTGAAGAAGACAAGGTGAAAAACTTCGTTCCCTGCAATGTCGGCGACACTGGACACGAAAAGATATTCCGCGATTTCGCAACGATTTTACCGGCACTCGAAGAGAAATTGAAAGCCCGCGGCTTGCCCGGTGTGTTTTTCGATTTAGAGCCACACCTGAAAGGCGGCGGACAATTCGGCGGGTACAGCGGTCCAGACGGAATGGGTGTTGCACTGCGCGCTCTGTGCAAAACATTGGACTTCGCCGGCATCGGCTATCATCTCCGCGACTTTGACGATATCAAAGCCGCCAGAGGTTTTTAACTGTTCGCAATTTTAACTTTAACGAAACCAGCAGTAATTACGACACAATGGAAGCAGACGAAATTTTACTCGATGTTGAAGATCGTATGGAGAAAGCGGTTGCGAAACTGAAACGCGATTTAATCGGTATCCGTACCGGCAGAGCCAATCCCGGTCTTGTGGATTCCGTGCGGGTGAACCTCTACGGTTCGCCCACTCCGCTGAAGCAGGCGGCAACTATTGCTTGCCCTGAAGCGAATCAAATCGTTATCAAACCCTTTGATGTCGGAACTTTGAAAGAAATCGAAAAGGCGATTATCAATTCCGACTTGGGGTATACTCCGAACAATGACGGACGTGTAGTCCGTATTAACATTCCGCCGCTTTCGACGCAAGTCCGGCAGAAAATGGTTACCCGCATCAAAGAACTTTGTGAAGAAGCGAAAATCGCAATTCGCAATGTCCGGCGCGACGGAAACAAGAACGCGGACCAGTCCGAGAGAAGCAAAGTGTTTTCCGAAGATGTCTGCAAACAAACGCAGGACGAAATTCAAAAACTAACGAAAAAATACGAGGACGAAGCAAACGAGTTGGCAAAAAAACGTGAAGCGGATGTAATGGAAAGTTAATTGAAACGCAACGCCGGTCGGCAGAGGAATTACTGTTATGAGCGGATTGGAAGGATTTTGGATACGGAATTATAAATGCCTGAAACAGGTCGGCATCGGTGCCTGTTTCCCGCAACTTTCTTACATAGATGACGAAGAGACGGTCCTTCCGTATCAACTTGACGCAGTAACGCTTTTCACCGGTCCTTGCGGAACCGGAAAAAGTACCGTTCTTGATGCTTTAACGTTTGTTTCGGATATATTGAAACGCGGTCTGGAAGCGGCGGTCTTAAAACGCGGCGGTTTCGATACGATTTATACAAGCGGCGGTAAAGGCGTAATGTCTTTCGGGTTTCGATACCGGGAAGGGCTGGAATCCGAGCCGGTAACTTATGCGGTCAGCATTGCCGTTTCAAAGAATAAAGTACCGTTCATTGAATCGGAAATCCTCGCTTATCGGCGCGGAAAGGAATCGCTGCCTGTTTTTTTCATTCAAAACGGAGCGAAGAGCATCCGGTTTCTTGCGCCCGATGAGCGTCTCGAAAATGATGATTTAACGAAAATTGAATTTACCGATTACAATCATCTCGGCTTGGCAGCCCTGGAAGGACATGCGAAGTTTCCGGTCTTTGCGTCGTTGCGGCAATTTTTTGAAAATTGGGTTTATAGCAATTTTACGTCCGACCCCTCTTACGGCTTAAGTAATGCGTTGCCGCGGCATCATACTTCGCCGCGAGGAACACGTTTGTTCAATATGATTCAATATATGATTCAACGGTACGGCAGTGAAGTTCATTCATTCTTGACGCGGATTGCCGCATTCCTGCCGGGAGTCCGCAATATCACGCTGGATGATTCCGACACTGATAAACCCCTCATCAACTTTGAACTGGAGGGTTTTACGCAGCCGATTCCGATAACGCATTTATCAGACGCAACGGTGCGGCTTTTTATGTGCATTTTACTGTTGGAAGAGGATTTCCCGGCACCGCTGATTGCGATTGAAGAACCGGAGAACGGACTTGACCGGCAGTATTGCTGGCTTTTAACAAAGCAGATAAAACAGTTCAATGACAATCCGCGCGGTTCTCAACTGTTTCTGACAACGCATCATCCGGGTATTGCTGATATTTTGCACCCGGCACAGGTTTGGCTTTTTGGTCGGAATCAGGAAGGGTTCACCTCTGTTGAGCGTGTTGCGGACGAAGTACTAATGCAAAATATCGGCGACGGTTCCGAATTGTCGCCGCGCTGGTTCAGCGAAACATTTGAAAACGAAATATGATACAACTCACTCTTTATTTTTCTATTTACGATAACTCCTTATTTTTACGGGGTTTATAACTAATTACTACTCGCCGGTTTTCTCTTATTTTCAGTCGGTGCGTCGCCGGTGCCTCACTTTTCGGTAGGAAAAAATATGGAAAAATTTCGTATTTTTTCATGTTTTTCGCTTTGGGACGGGATTTCGGGAAAAATTTTGCGGTTTTGCGCTAGGTATCGCTTTTCTGATATATTTTTCTTGTTTACCTGTTTTTTAACAGGAGATTTTATGGAACTCATAGAAATTGTTACGAAAGGTCCCGTACCTAATATTCAGGATAAGATTAGAATCATGCTGGAACAATTTCTTACAAAAACTGCTAACGAGGGAACCCCTTCTTTACTACAGAATATGCAGAATCATCCATACAAGTCCATTCTGGCAGCGATGGCGTTAACAGGTGCCGGCGGAGCGGCTTATGGCGGGATACGTAATTTGATGTCAAAACCTGATCCGGTTACTGCTGCGAGACGTAAAATTGAAGGTACCCCTACTCCGGGAGTTGTATCCGGCACGCTGAAAGGTCTCGGAAAAGGAACGATGTACGGCGGACTCGGTATGGGCGGTGTGTTAGGACTGCTGAAAGTGTATAAAATGCTGCAGGAGAAACAGAAAGCAGGTTTACCGTCTATAGGAACCACGGCATCCTACGAAGCAAACTATCGCGAAGCGTATAAAGAAGATTTTGACAAACGGGTTAACGAAATGATACTGTATAAAATAAATCAGGCAGTTAATCCTACCGTTCAAGAATAATGGCAAACAGAGACCGTTCAACTTCAATAGTTGTCAAAATACCGAAACTCTATGACGAAACTGCGCCGGAGTGCCGGTGCTGGTTTGAAGGCGGTATGATTTGGGTAGAATCTTGTGAAAACGGCAAGAACTGCCGTATAAAGTGTCATTTGTTTCATGGAAGGTGATGTCATCACTTAGCGTCCCCTTTCTACATTCTCAACGGCACCCACTGCATCAAGGGCTTGACGCAGTGCGGCGAATAAATTCTCCAATTCAGTGTGTACCTCGTCCAATTGTCTAACAATAAGCAATTTGTCCCCGAAAGGTGCCATCTCGGCATAGCCGCCGTTTGCTGCCCACGAATCCGGTGCAACTATTGCTTCAATGATTTCCATAAGTTCTTCCATATCGCCGCCCCGTTTCATAAGGTCTTCAATCGGATAAATTCTGGCGGACATGTGTTTTAGCGCTTCCTCTTCCGACGTAATAAGAAGAACTTCGTCTGTGATACAGTAAGTCAAATCCTGACCGCCCAATATCAAGCGCAGCGCACTGCGGAGTTTAATTCCGCGATAGGACACCGCTTCACGAACAACGCTGCTGGAAAGTTGAATACCCATCGCGCCGGCACCTCTCGGGTCAACGGCTATGTTTATACCCGGATTCTTTTCCTTGAGCATATTAAACAAGTCCCCAAAGGTTTTAGTATCGTCTAATTCGATGTCGATAGTGCTGTCCAACGTTTTTCTGATTTTCATTTCGGCGGGACCCAGCGTAATTTCGATAGGAGCATACTGTTCCTTCGGTCGTGTGTCTTCGTTTTCGATTGCACAGGTTGTCATACGTCCGCAATTGTTAATAAGCAGCGCGAGACAACAAAACAGAGATAAAAAAGGAAGTTTGAATGTCGTTTTCATGTGATAGTCCTATTGTGGTTAATCTGATTTTATCTTAAATGTAAAGAGCCGCCGGAAATCAATCTTTCTTTTCGGAAACGCTGTTGAAACGAACTTCGTACATTTTGTATCCGATTTCCCGTATTTTTTCAATGGTCTCCGGATACGGCGTGTCGCAAACATCAAGAAAACCGTTTTGGAAATTCTCGCCGTCAAAGCGTCCCGTTGCCGCTTGGTCAGCATATTGATGCCAGTGAACACCGATGAAATTCGGATGACGCAACGCCGATTCTACATAACGGTAATACGCTTCGCCCCGCGCCTTTTGATTTTCTACCTGCACAAGCGTCGGATGAAACAAACCCCGGTCAAGCGCGCCGAAATGAAACTCGCCGATGATGACCGGTTTGTCAATCCCATCCGGCAGTTTGAAATTATCAAGCGTGTGAGTATAAATGTTATAACTGATAATGTCGCTATACTTTGCGGCAATATCAAGGAACGGTGCCATGTTTCCGGCAAAGCGGCAGCCCATATAAAGTTTGTGCGGCGCGGCTTTCTTGAATTCATCACGGATATTCTTGTAATACTCCTCCGCAATGGCACGGGAAAATTCTTGGCAATCCGCATCTGCCGCCGCATCAGGCGGTTCTTGTTTTCGCAGTAAGTCATCCCAATTTGTATATCGGGACTTCCACGCCTCATTCAACTTTTCGATGCTGCTGTATTTCTCTTTGAGCCGGCGTGCAAATTCAATCTTCGCCGGTTGACTTGCCGGTGACGAAAGCGTCCATTTCGCAAGGTCAGCCGGACCGCCCCAAGCAATTTCGTTGTCCACGAAATAGCCGAAACACCAAGGGTCGTCTATCTGTTCTTTCCGTTCAAGCAGTTGACGGCGCAAATCAGTTCGGAACTCCGGGTGAAAAGGGTCGTTAAACTTCCACCATGCATCCCGCGAACCTTCGATGAACGGCGACTTGAGTTCAAACCGGTCAGTGTAAGGCGTTTTCCTCGCAAGACAAATTTGAAGGTCGCTGCAATTACCGATGGTATTCATTCCCCAACTTCGGAGCCGCCGATGAGACATATCGCTGTACTTACTCCGCCAGTCCTTGCCGTATTTTCGATAAGCATTAGCGGCGGAGAAATCGTAAGTCCGTTTGATATTTCGTTTTACATAATACAGAAACAGCGAATTGTCGTACGTTTCATAAAACGGTGCGAATTCCGTTCCCGATGCCGGAAGTTCCTTAAAATAGAATTCGCGGTCATCAAGCGGAGTCACAGCACAAGACGGTGTGACCCGCACCGGACCGTGCGACCACCAAAGACATCCTTCGGGGTCGACGAACCACCATTTTTCATTGATTTTCTTGACGTAAAAATGACCGGTCGCCTCTTGCCGCGGTCCTTTAGTCCAGCCGCCGTATTGATTCCAATCGGCAGGACCGCGGTGAGCATCCAAATCGGCAAGTTCTTTGTCAAGCGATTTACTCATATCGGCATCGGTACGGGTTTTGCCTTGCCATTCCGCATGAATGAATTGTCCGTACTTGTCGATAAACGGAAAAAACTTCTCCGCAGAATAATTGACGAAAGCCGGAAGTGTTTCCGTTTTTTCTACGTCTTTTTTCAGTACAGCAAGGGCTTCGATACGGGTAATTTTGAAA
The DNA here is from genome assembly GCA_009783865.1 of Planctomycetaceae bacterium. GTDB lineage: Bacteria > Planctomycetota > Planctomycetia > Pirellulales > Thermoguttaceae > WRKP01. Next base: position 7,686 of record WRCR01000089.1, read on the forward strand.
GTCCGCGCTATCTTGTTCTGATACATTGCAAAGACGATTTGTTTCACGGTACCGGCAAGCGGGGCGGCAGCGTCAACTATCTGCGGCGGTCGGCTTCGCCGTTTGGTATCGCCGGGATAACCGCGGATTCCCTTCAATTTTCGGATAACTTCCGGCTGCAGCGGTGAGTCCGTTAGAACCAATGAAACGTCCGAGCGGACTTTTTGAGCAGCATCGATGTCGATATACGGCTGACTGGAAAATGCACCGTCCGGTCTTTGCGGCAGGAAACGCAGGTAAAACCGCACTAATTCTTTGCCGAGGTTTTCTGCTTCAATGACCAGATGCGGATACTTCGCCGCATTCCATTCGGTATTAAGAACGAAGTTAGGCCACTCCCCCGTAGTTGATTGACGGCACACGAGCGTACCGTTTTCGAGCCGGACATCAACGCCGTTGACTTGGACGTCTTCGATTTTGAAGCGGTCAGAGGGAAAAAGGACTTGTGAATCCTGTGCGGACACACACAACGGAAAAGCGGCTAATGTAAACAGGACAGCAAGGACGACTCTCATGTTGAACTCTTTCGATAAAGGGTTTTGAAGGGAGGAACAATTAAATCAATGCAGATTATTATACATCAAAGCGAAGTTGATTCACCCTGCTGCGGTGTAATGGAAGCACCCCAAACGCCGAATTCGCTTTCCGCCAAACTTCCGATTGCCTGCCAACCGGTACCGGTAGCCCCGTATGCCGCTTGATTGCCGCAGTTAATGGTATCCGAAACAAACTTGACGCTGCCGTCAAGCATTCCCACGATTATGCCTCCGCTGTGATAACTTGACGGCGGCAAAATACTGTAATTAGTAAGATTAAGGTCCTGTGAGAAAGAAGGTCCATTCGGCGGTATCGCCGCTGAAAAAGCAGTATAAAAAATTTGCCGGTCAGCCCAGCGCGAACCCCGAAGAGGATAGGTGTGAGCCGTATTGGCAGAACCGATAAATCTCTTGTTAGCCCTATCCCAATAGGTATTTACTAATACCAGCGGATTCGTCCACGGAGCAATCATTGCAACACTTCCCAAAGTGTTTGCCGCAATCGGTCTGATTGCTTCTGAAACACCCATTGTGTTGCTGGTGCCGTCCGTAATGTAGGCAAAGTCCCGCCATGCCCCTGCCATGAACACGCACCGCGCATTGTCGGCAGGGACAATGTTGGACGATGTTTGCGGTCTGTCGGCATTAGCAAAATAGTAATTCACTTTACCTGCTGTTTTAGTGCCGGCGGTAACTGAACTTGAACCCGCAATGTTGATGGGGTCATCTGCCCAATTTGCTTCACTGGGACAGCGGAACACATCCGGTGATTTTTCCCAGCAGGAATCGTTGTTAGCGTCCCACGGACCGAAGGCAGAATTTATGCACAACTCGTAAAGAGGCGTATTTTCCAAGAATGGACAAAGAGTTACGCGGATATTAATTCTATCGCGGTTGGCAGTATTGGTGTAGTTTTTCGGAGTCCCCCAAGCGAGACACGGTAATGCTCCTTGAACATCGTGATAATTGTGAAGCGCAAGCGTAATTTGTTTGACTTTATTCGTACATTGCATTCTTCTAGCGGCCTCGCGGGCTGCCTGAACTGCGGGTAATAGAAGAGCAATCAATACACCTATGATTGCGATGACTACGAGAAGTTCAACGAGAGTGAAGGCGGATAATAGCCGCCGATGACTATCGGCGGTCCGGCGATAGTCATCGCCGGCTATTAATTCATCTCCCCCCCTCGAATTACCTAAATCATTATTTTCCGTGACAACGGAAACAATAGCACTAGCGGACGTCATAAAGTTTAGCATTTGAAAACTCCTTACAAAAAGTTTAACCCAGCCGCTATAAGCGGCGATTTTAGGAAAAAGCAATCTCTACAATGTACATTGTCCTTACTTTCTGCAAAAATGCAAGAGAAAAACTAAAAAACTATGCTAACTCTTGCCAACTTGCGGAAAAACGGTTATCGTATACAGCATAGATGATTCGTTTATCAATCCGCAACGCAATTTTGAAGGTCGAAATGAGTAAAAATAACGTATTTTTGTGGTGCTTATGCATCGCTGCTCCGGTTTTTTGGTTCTTGCTCTTTTTTGCTGCCTCGGCATCGGCGCAATCCTTTCAAGCAGGAGCATTTGCCGTTGACATCACACCGATAAAACTGCCGGTCATCGTCAACGGCGGTTTTTTTCCCCGAACCTTTGAAACGGTCAACGACCCGCTGCACGCCCGCTGTCTGGTTCTCGATGACGGTACGGAACGCATTGCACTGGCAGTTGTCGATAACTGTATGCTTCCGCTGTCACTGGTCGAAGAAACAAAACGTCTCATCGAAAACGAAACGAAAATTCGCCGAGACCGTATAATGATTTCCGCTACGCATTGTCACTCGGCACCGTCTTTGATTTTTACCCGAATAACGCCCGCCGATGCTGACTATGCCGCTTGGCTGCCGAAGAAAATTGCCGAAGGCGTTGCCGCCGCTGTGAAGAACCTTGCTCCCGCCAAAATCGGCTGGGCAGTCGGAAATGACCCTAACAACGTGTTCTGCCGCCGCTTTCTGATGAAAGAAGGCACCGCAACTACGAATCCATTCGGCGGTAAATCGAATGACCGCGCCATGATGAATCCGGGACACGCCAATCCCAACAAGATTGCCCGCACTGGTCCGGTCGATACTGCGGTGTCGGTTTTGTCCGTCGTTTCAAAGGACGATAAGCCAATCGCAGTGTTTGCCAATTACTCGACTCATTACACCGGAGTATCGGGAAATGTTCTTTCCGGCGATTACTTCGCTGTCTTTGCTGCCCGGATTAAAGACAAAATCGCAGAGAAGATTGGTGCCGAAAATGTTCCCGACTCATTTGTCGGTATAATGTCAAACGGCACCAGCGGCGATGCTAATTGTATTGATGTTTTTAATCCAAATCGGAAGTTTGATTACAAGAGTGTCGGCGAGGACACTGCGCAAGCCGCTATGGATGTTTGGGTTAACATTCAACACTTTGATTGGGTTCCGCTCAAAATGATAGAGAAGCGGATTACCTTCAATAACCGGGTTCCTACACCGGAAGAGGTTCAAGCCGCTAAAGCTCACATAGCGGCACTGCCGGACGGCAAACACAAAACGGTGAATGATATTTATGCGCAAACTACCATAACGATGGATGGTTTTCCGAAGACATCGGAGATTCCGCTTCAAGCGATTCGGATTGGTGAACTTGGCATAACGGCATTGCCCGGCGAGATTTACGGCATAACCGGTTTGGAAATCAAGGCGCGGAGTCCGTTTGCTCCGACTTTCAACGTTAGTTTGGCGAATGCTTGTTTCGGTTATATTGTGCCGGAGGAGCAGCATCGTCTCGGCGGCTACAACACGTGGAGAACGCAGACGAGTCATCTCGAAGTTGGTGCTGAAGCAGTGATACGGCAAACCGTCGTTGAGATGCTGAATGAACTGCGTTAAGGTTTTCGCCGAAAAGTGCTGTGTCGTTATTTTCGTTATTGGTCTTCCGTCCATCGTGTGAAATTGTTATACTTTTTCCAGAAGTATTCATTCATGGAGGAAGTTATGAAATCACGTCCA
>WRCR01000090.1 GCA_009783865.1 Planctomycetaceae bacterium
AATGCTCCTTCCTGCACCAATGTTGATACTGACGGTACAGGAACGTGGGGAGTTTGGGCTCCGTCGAGTTTCCACAGCGGCGGTGTGAACTGCGGCTTGGTTGACGGCAGTGTGCGGTTTATTTCGGATACGGTCAACAACACGACAGCCGGTTTGGATGCATCCCCAACGGAGAAGTCCGCCGGCAAGTCCGAATTCGGTGTTTGGGGTGCATACGGCAGCATTGACGGCGGCGAAAGCACAACGCTGTAATAGTAAAAACCTTCCTTGACGAAAAATCCGATTTTTCTTATTATTAGCGGGACTTAACCGTTGTTATAAGGAGATTCTGATTTTAAGAAAGTTTTTCCGGCTTCTCTGGGTTCTCTTCTGCTGGGGACTGCTGTTGTTTGTTGTAGCAGCCGCCGCCGTAGGAGTTTATGTAGTTGTTGTTTTCGATAAACAACTCAAGGACTACGTTCACGCCGAACTCGAAAAACGCTTTGAAGGACTGGATGTCACCTTCGGTTCAGTTCATCTGGACGAACAAAGAGGAATCTCCATCCGGCACTTTGAATGCTCATTGCCGGTCAGTCCGGGACTGCCGAAACGGAAAATCCTGACGGCGAAAGAACTCTATATCGAATGTCCGGTTTCGCTGTGTACGCTCTACGAATGTAAAATTACAGTCCAGAAAATCATATTGAAGTCGCCATGCTTCCGTCTAACCCGCAATGCAGACGGTCAATTTTCGGAAATCCGATTGCTGTTTCCGCAACACAGCAGCGGCAGCAAACCGCCGCCCATTGAAATTGAGAACGGCACACTGCTCTACGAGGACTTGGCACTGGGAAAGTCCGCTCCACTGCGAATTGACGACATCAATGCCGCAATACTTCCGCCGGAAGAAAACAACGAACCCGTCTTGAGCAACTGGGATAATTCCGCCGATGCAGTGCCGCCGGCTGCGTGGAAATTTGCCGGCAAAGTGCAAAGCAGTTTTGTCCGTCACTTGCTCTTTCAAGGATATTTCAATCCTGAAGCAGCCGCCGAAACAGAAAACAATCCGTTTCCCGCTTGGGCGATTGCGGCAGATTGCAGGCAACTCGACTATTTACCGGAACTGCTCGGTTATTGCCGTTTTCAAACTCCGGTCGGTAATAGTCCGCAATGGCAGCGGATCTTGGATTCCAGCCGCGGTTCATTCAATTTTACCTGTCGGGCTGTTTCCGTACCAGAGTCGCCGCTGGGTTTTCAGTTTGAAATCATCGGCGATTTATCACAGGGAAAAGCGGAACTTCACCAGATACATCGGACGCTTTCCGATGTCTCCGCAAAATTCTCCGTTTCCGATGACAAGATAATCTTCGAAAAAATAACGGGATTAGCCGATGCCGCAAGATTCGTTTTCAATTATTCACAAGACGGCTTTTTACAGGATGGATTTTCACCTGCCATTAAAAATGCTGCATTGAACGCAAACATACGCGGACTGGTCTTCGATGAGGCGTTTGTTGATTTTCTTTCGCCGTTTTTGAATGAAGAAACGAAAGAATTATTGAATAGATTCAATTTTGCCGGTACGACACATCTTGAAGCACAATTACAATACGGCAACGGTCACTGGCATCCCGCTTTTTTAGACCTCAAGATTTCGGAACTGGCGTTTTCCTTCAAAGCGTTTCCATATAAATTAGAACGTCTGGGCGGACGGCTGGCAATAGACCAGTCGGGGATATTGGCATTTAATTTTGTTTCACGCCTCGAAGAAACAATGCAGACGAAAATTGTTGGAAGATACACGAACATATTCAGCGACCCGATTGGTCAAACCGAAATCTGGGGACAAGATGTTCCCATCGACAGCAAACTGATGGCGGCACTGCCCGAAGATAACCGGCATGTTGTCAGTACGCTAAATCCCGAAGGAAAAATCAATGCGCATCTTGTTATCGGATTGCCTCCCGGCGATGCACCGCTTGATAAGAAATTCAAAATTACGTTGAACGACGTTTCGATGAAGTACGACAAGTTTCCGTATCCGGTGCAGAAAATTACCGGCTGGCTGAATCTTGACAACGATGAATGGACTTTTGGTAACCTGCAAGGGTCAAACGGCACGGCAGTATTTCAGGGCAGCGGTTCTCTCAAGCATGCTGTGTTAGCAAGTACAGTTGTTCCGAATGGTACAACGCAAACAAACGAATTTCAACTGTTGATTCACGCCGATGATTTTCCCATTAACAGTCAACTGGTTGATGCATTGCCTTCGCAGGAACAGCGGGAACTTCTGACCGGACTGCGGGCAAACGGAAAGATTCAACTTGACGCAGCGATTCGGTATTTTTCGCATAATAGGCAACTTGATTTAGAATTCAAAGCGGTTCCGGGTGCCGAGTTTTCCATCAAGCCGGACAAGTTTCCGTATAAGATTGATAATCTGGAAGGCGAGGTGCATTACAAAAACGGAATTGTTTCTTCGGAGCGTTTGGCGGGGAATAACCGCGCAACGAAATTCACTTCCGGCTTGTATTGCTGGTTCGCACCGTCCGGTCAATGGGAATTGCGGCTGGGCGAAATGTTTCTGGAAAAACTGAATCTGGACAATGAACTGCTCGAAGCACTTCCGCAACAGATACAGAAAATTGCGGGAGAGTTGCAAATCACGAAGCCGCTGGATGTAAGCGGTACGATACTTCTTTCTAAACCAAGCGAAGATGATTCGCTTCTGACGGTATGGAATACGAATGTAATTTTATTTCAAAACAACGTTCAACTTGGTTTTCCGGTCAACAACATCTTCGGCAAGGTACAGTTGTCCGGTTATTCACAGGACGACGACTGCTGTGTTGCCGGTTATTTGGATTTAGATTCGGCAATGATTCAGACACTTCGGGCAACTTGTCAGACAACGCAGGTAGCAGGTCCGTTTTTCTACGACGGCAGAAAAAGCAGCAGACATAATAACGGGCAGTCCCCGCTTTATATCGGACAGAAAGCGATGAAGAGCGTTGCGCCGCTGCCGGAAATACCGCAGTTGCAGGGGTTTCGGCAAATGCCGTGGTTTAATCCTTCGGCAAATGCACATCCGATGCGGGGAGAACTATTTGACGGAAACTGGTTCTGCGAAGGAGATGTCTATGTCGGAAACAATACCTCGTACAGTATTTCAACGCTGCTGCAAAATGCTTCATTGTCGAAAATCGCTGCCGTGACAGAACCGACCGTACGGAAGACCACCGGAACCTTAAGTATGCAGTCGCACTTTTATGGAAACGGACAGAAAATGGAAACGCTTGGCGGACGGGGAAAAATTGAAATCCGAAATGCCAATATCTATGACGCACCGGTGATGGTGCAGTTGCTCCGTGAATTGAGTATCCGGCAGACCGACTCTAATGCAGGTGCGTTTCGTTCTATCGATGTCAACTTTGGTGTTCAGGGCAACCGCGTGATTCTCGACACGCTGATTTTTGAAGGCGATGTATTGAGTTTAACCGGCAGCGGAGAAATGCGGCTCGATAACCGCAATGTTAATCTCATAATGAAGACACGGCTCGGCAATCGAAGAACGCAGATACCGCTTGTCAGCGACATTCTTGGCAGCGCAGGCGACCAGTTAGTTCAACTGAGCATCGAGGGACCGCTGACATCGCCGACAGTCCGCCGGGTAGTACTGCCGGAGATTCAAAAAGCGATTCAACAGATACAGGAATGACGCGGTTAACATATCACCAATTTATCTAACAATCGGCAGCGCACGAAATTCGGCACTGCGTATTATGTACTCTGCCGGAAGCGGGAAAATATACTGATATTCATCTTCTATTCCGTGCAGGAGAGTCCGTTGAAAGTTCTCTATCGGCTTGCGGCGGGAAGGCAATTTTGCGTTCCGTCCTTTACCGAAGATATCAAGCGCAATGTCCGCCCGGCTCGGATGTTCAAGCAAGTCCCCGCGAACTGAAAACGGTATGCCGGTATCAGGACAATGATAGATAAAAAACCGCTTGCCGGCGGTACAGTGATATAACTCAAGACGGGCAACGGCTATACAGCCAGCCGGTACTTCGATGCTGCGGAATACAAGAGAAGCGTTGCTGGCGAACGCTTTGATTTTCAATCCGTCTTCAACTTCATCTGACAGTTCAGCACTAAATAGAACGGCATCGTCTTTACGCAGCGGTTCAAACTTGCGGATAACCTGTAAGTCCTCGAAGGTATAAAGAGGATGGATTACACGAAGAACTCCCAAGCGGCTGCCGATGATATTGTCTTCGAGGTTTGGAACATCGGAAAAACCGTTGAAGTCGAAACAAATGGGAAAGAAATCGTCTAAAACGGTCCCGCGGATAATATCGGCGTAATGACTTGCCCAAAGTTCACTTACAATTTTGTCGCGGATAAGTGAATAGTTTGTGCTGCCGCCAATGTTGATAATGCCGAGAAAAAGACAGACCGCCATGCCGCTGAGCAGAATTCGTTTTAGATATTCGGAAGCATATATTGTAAAAATGAAGAAGAGAAAAATCTGCGCGCTGATACAATGCGTGACCAAACGCGGTGCCGCCATGTTAATAATTCCAACGTTGTTTCTCCCCCAGGCGACACTGCCGATGAGCAACCCGCTGCCGAACAAAAGAAAGAATAAAACGGCAAGTTGTCTTCGCTCTTCGGGAAAACGATAGAACCTCGCAACAAGAAGAAATACCGCCGCCGCAAGCGTTACAAGCATGAAAATGAAAGCGGCGGTGTAATGCAAGTTGAACGGATACATCGGACCGAGCAAAGAACACCCGAAGAGACGAAATGAAGTCAGCAATGCCGGTAAAACACCCAATGAATTCATTTCTTCGTGAGGTTCGTAATCCAGCATAAGAGCGAGTACAGCACCGGCATAACATAATATCCCGAACAACAAAATTATTTTGTTGAAAACGGGTATCGCGGCAATCGGATTTGCATGTCTCATTACCTTCGGCGGAAAACAGTGCAGGAGTATTGCCGCTGCAAGACAGCCGCCGGTAAAAATATGACCAGCATTGCACAGCGGAAGTGCAGCGACCGATGCCGCAAGCAAAAGTGAACGGAATGTATCCGTCCGCTGTTTGTGAACGGCGTAAATCAGTTGACTTCCGGCAATAATGAAAATTGCAGCGGGCAGTATATTCCAGCCCTGAAACGCCTGCCGCAGGTTTTCAAATTGAAAGGTCGGCGTGAGAAGCAATGCCGGAAAAAACAAGTCGAAACAAGACAACCTGCCTCGGACTTCTTTTGCTGTCCAGAGACAGGAAATAGTTGCAAGCAGCAGCCAGCAATAATTGGTGGCGCACATATAAGGTTCACGCGTGCTGAATAAGTACGCCGTAAAAAGATACCAGAGTTTTGTTAATACGAGGCGGTGAAAACCAAACTGTTCCCAGAGAAAATCGAAGTCGAGCGGACGCTGACCGGCAAGAACTTCAACGTAAATTATTGCATCAATGCACGGAAACGGCATCGCATTTGCACGAATCCAAGAAATACCGGAAGCGAAAATTAACAGCGTAACGGCGTAAAGAAAATAAGTACGCCATGCTTCGGAATCTATCCGTTCTTGAGTAAATAATGAACGTATTCGTGAAAGCAAGGTGTGTATCATAACTAAATTCCGCTGACATTATTTTCATTTTCCGGTGTCTCATTGTTTTCGGCAACGATGAACAGATTCGCACCCGGCAGCGGAAGAAAACGTTCTATAAAAGACATGAACGGAATCAACATGTTATAAAATTTCAGTTGAAATTTGTTCATTTTCTTTCTGCGAAGCAAAACGAAATTGATATACCAGCCGGGAATTGACAGCGCATTAAAAGAACGGCAAACGGTTATGCGGTACCCCGCTGTGCGCATCTTTTCTTTTATCTCCCGTTTTGTATAACGGCGGTAATGTCCGACGGTCGTGTCAATCGTTCCGTACAACCAAGGATGCTGCGGCAGAACCAGAATCAGCCGCCCTTTCGGTTCTAATAATTGCTGAACATTTTTTAATGCCTGAACATCATCTTCAATATGTTCCAGCACGCTGAACATAACGACGGAATCAAACTTCTCCGCGTTTGACAATGCGGAAACCTGCTCTTCCGATTCTGCGTCCAGTTGACAAATCTTAACCGTTTGATTGCCGTCATAATGATTAAGCAAGGTTTTCACTGCCGCCGCATCCTTGTCGGTCAGCATCAATGTTTCCCGCTGCGGCAAATACTTGGCAACAGTGCCGATGCCGGAACCGATTTCGAGTATCCGGCTGCCGAGAAACGGAGATGCTAAATTGGTCATCCACTTGGTATAGCGGTGAACGTTTTGCATGGAGTTCAAAACGGAATGTCCGCACTCTTCGGTATAACAATCGTCAATAAAAGTGTATTTCAGAATTGTTGCGATTGCGCTAACGCCGTCTTTCCAGCCGATTTTTTTTCCTTCGAGATAACTGCGTCCGTGATAACTGATAGGGACTTCATAAACAACGGCATTGCGGCGGGAAATTTTCGCCGTGATTTCCGGCTCGATTCCGAATCGGTTGGAACGAATCGGAATCGATTTGAGCAGTTCCGTCCGAAACACTTTGTAGCAGGTCTCCATGTCGGTTAAGTCGAGACCGGTTGTCCAGTTGGAAAGATGCGTCAGAAACATATTTCCGAGTTTATGATGATAAAACACAACCCGCTTCATGTCGCGGATAATGAATCGGGAGCCGTAGACGACATCTGCTCTGCCTTCGAGAATAGGGCGCAGCAAAGCGGGATAATCGGCGGGGTCGTATTCCAAGTCAGCATCTTGAAAGAGTGCAATATCGCCGGTACATTCCTGCACAGCGCGGGCAATTGCCGCTCCTTTTCCTTGATTTTTCGTCTGGTGAAAGAGCCGGATTTCGGGATATTCCGTTTGAAGTTGTTCCAGCACCGCCGGTGTCCGGTCGGTGGAAGCGTCATTGACGATGACGAGTTCTTTTTCGTCAATTCCCGGTATATTTTGCGCAATAACTCGTTCAACAATCCGGCGTATGTAGGATTGTTCGTTATAAACCGGTATTAGAATTGAAAGTTTTTTGGGCATAGTTGGAACGATGTAAATAGTTCCGCCATAGTTTATCAAATACGGGGGAAATTGCAATACATCAGTGCAATCGGTCGATTGCGCCTCTGTTATTCCGTCGGCTTGACCATCTTCCACGGGTCGAGAACTTCATCGAGTTTTTCCGGCGGCAGGACTTTCCATTCGAGACAAACTTCTCGCACCGTCTTGCCGGTTTTGAACGCTTCTTTGGCAACTTCCGCTGCCCTTTCGTAGCCGATGTGCGGATTGAGTGCCGTTGCCAGTGATAAACTTTTTTCGACTCCTTCGCGGCACTTTTCTTCGTTGGCTTCCAAACCGGCGAGGCACTTTTCGGTAAAAACCTCCAAAGCACTGGACAAAATCTTGACGCTTTCGATTGCCGTGTCCGCCATCACGGGCATCATGATATTGAGTTGAAACTGTCCGCCGGTCGCTCCGCAGAACGTCATCGTTTGGTCGTTGCCGATCACTCTCGCACAGGCTTGCATCAAGGCTTCGCAGAGCACCGGATTCACCTTGCTCGGCATGATCGAACTCCCCGGCTGCAATTCAGGAATTTTTATTTCGTAAAACCCCGCACGCGGTCCACTGCCGAGCCAACGGATGCTGTTCGCGATATTAAAAATCGTTACGGCGGCGGATTTGATGAGTGAATGGGCAGAGACCAAATCATCGCGTTGAGCATTGGCGGCAATGTGATACATGGTTTCACGGATGTCCAGCCCCGGAACACACGTTGCAAGTATTTCGGCAACTTTGTTTCCGAATTCTGCATGGGTATTCATACCTGTTCCTACTGCCGTTCCACCGATGGGAAGAAAAGCAAGATGTTGTACCATTGCCGTCCACAAATCGCCACACGCATTGGCAACCATTCGAGCAAAACCATAAAACTCTTGCCCCAATGTTATGGGTGTGGCATCGGCAAGATGTGTGCGTCCAATTTTGATGACGTTTTTCCATTCTTGGGTTTTGTCTTCAAGAACTTCATAAGCACTGGTTAAAATAGGATAAAGCCGATTGTTGATCTGTTGTAAAAGGGCAATGTTTATTGCCGTCGGAAAAATATCGTTGGTACTCTGCCCCATGTTGACGTGGTCGTTGGGGTGGATGGTGTTTAGCCGCCGCACCCTGTGCGGCGCGGTGGGCGTTTCCTGCGCCTCGCAGGGCGAGGCGGCTAAACAAGGGGACGCGGCTATCTCATTCGCCCTTCTCGCAATCACCTCATTCGCATTCATATTCGTCGAAGTCCCGCTGCCCGACTGGTACACATCCACAGGAAACTGGTCATCGAACTTCCCTTCGGCGACTTCGAGACACGCCGCTAAGAGAGCATCAATTTGCTCATCGGTCAGTGGCGAGCGTCCCGACTGCAACAGCCCCAGTTCGGCATTTGCCTTTGCACAAGCCCATTTGACGAGACCGAGGGCGTGGATCAACTCCGGCGGCATAGTTCTTCCCGAAATAGGAAAATTCTCGACCGCCCGCTGCGTTTGCGCTCCGTAATAAGCGTCATCAGGAACCTGCACCGCTCCCATTGTATCGTGTTCAATTCGCATAATTTTGCCCTTGCAAGTTTCGGCGGAATTTATTATTCTCCGCACCATGTACCGTCTTATCATTATTGGAATTTGTTCCGTCTTGCTAACCGGCTGTTCCTTCAGCCGGAACAGCGAAGGACTGCGCTACTTTGAACAGCAGCGGTACGACCAGGCAATGACCTCTTTTCTGGCTGCCTTGCAGAGAGACCCGAACAACCCCGAAGTATATTATAATATAGCGGCGACTTATCATCAATCGGCAAGGGTTTCCGCCCAGACCGGCAATACCGCCGTTGCAGTGCAGCAGTATGATGAAGCCGAAAAATACTACCGCCTTTGTTTAACGAAAAACCCGAATCATACTTCCGCATACCGCGGTTTGTCGGTGCTTTATCTCGAAAAGATGAATCCCGATGCGGCATTTCAACTTCTCATCAACTGGTCGAATGCCAATCCTGCCGCCTCCGAACCGAAAATCGAATTAGCCCGTATCTATCAAGAGTTCTCGCAGATTTGTTTGGCGCAGGGACGCAAAGATGTTGCCCGGACCTGTCTTGAAACAACCGTGAGAAAATTGCAGGAAGTCATTGCAGTTGAACCCGCCAATTACCGTGCGCTGCGGGCTTTGGGTTATTTGCGGGAACAAGGCGGCGATATTCCCAACGCATTGGGCGATTATCGTCTCTCGCTTCAAGCGAATCCGAATCAGCAAGACCTTGCCGAGCATATCAAAAAACTGGAACAGAACCAAACGGTAATATCGGCAAATACATTTGCACCGTGATTATTTAGCCGGTACTCCGGCTACCCCTCAAACAACGGCGTTGACATATACCGTTCAGCGGTATCCGGCAGTATAACAACCAGCGTTTTGCCTTTGTTTTCCTCGCGTTTTGCCAGTTCGGCTGCCGCCCACAATGCCGCGCCTGAAGAAATGCCGAGCATAAGACCTTCGATAACTCCAAGTGAGCGGCTGGTTATAAAAGCGTCTTCATCTTTTACGGAAATAACTTCATCGTAAATTTTCGTGTCCAGCACATCAGGAATGAAGCCCGCTCCGATACCTTGTATCTTGTGCGGTCCCGGCGTGTTTTTCGATAACATCGGCGAACCGGCAGGTTCGACTGCAACGATTTTGATGTTCGGATTCTTCGATTTCAAAAATCCGCCCGCGCCGGTGATTGTACCGCCGGTGCCGACACCGCTGACGAAAATGTCAACATTACCGCCGGTGTCTTCCCAAATTTCGGGTCCCGTTGTCTTGCGGTGAATTTCGGGATTTGCCGGATTAACAAACTGTCCGGGCATAACGGCATCCGGCGTTGCGTCAAGGAGTTCCTGTGCTTTGACGATAGCCCCTTTCATCCCTTCTGCGCCTTCGGTCAGAATAACTTCTGCGCCGTATGCTTTGAGCAGGTTGCGGCGTTCAATGCTCATTGTATCGGGCATTGTCAGGATAACTTTATAGCCGCGTGCTGCGCCGACTGCTGCCAAACCGATACCGGTATTACCGCTGGTAGGTTCGATAATTGTTGCGCCGGGTTTCAGTTTTCCAGCCGCTTCTGCTTCATCCAGCATCGCAACGGCGATGCGGTCTTTTATGCTTCCAGCCGGATTGAAATACTCCAATTTGCCGAGAATCGCTGCCTGCAAATCGTTTTGTTTTTCGTAATTAACGAGTTCCAGAAGCGGGGTCTTGCCGACGAGTTCGGTAATGGATTTGTACACAGTCATTATTATTCTCCAAATTTGACGGGAAATGTTTCTAAAGTAATTCCAAAATGTGCAGAAACATATCCGACTGGTATGTTATAAGAAAGAACGGGAAATTCAAGAGGGCGGTAGATGGTAAATAAGAGCGGCGGGTGAACTATTACGAGCCGGCAGTGATAACTGCCGGTATTTCAAAAAATTTACCCCCTCTTGCATTTTTCGTTTCTATTCCGTAAAATAACGTTTGTAACAATTTATTTATCGCAAGTTTTTGGACTGTGTGCTTCCAATACCACCCGTGCGGAGTTTCACTCTAAACGAAGGAAGCAGCGAAAAACAATACCCCGCAGCAATTCATCAGGATACAGTTCCATTACGTATTATTTATGACAAATTGAACAAGGTTGCTTATTATTTTATTTAATTCGCCATTTATCTTTTTTGTTTTTGTTTCAACTTCATTAGCTGTTTCGTCTATGGAAACTAAAAAATAGTAGGACTCTGTTTCTTGGAGTTCAAAAGATAGTCCGATGTGCGTCTTTGGAAAATGCCATTCAATTAAACACGCTCCGTCTTCTGTTTGTGCAGCGGATAGTGTCGAATAGTGGGGTAAAATTACATTTTTGTTTTTTAAACAACGCGCTAATTGGCTCAAAGCAGATAATGCTTGTTCTTTTACGCTTTCATTGTCTATACCCTCAATTATTTTTTTTATCTCTGAAAACATACCTAACGCAGTATCAGAAACTGTATAAGGATGCTTGGCAGAGAAACCTTCCAGCATTTCTTCACATATTGAAGGTTTTATTTGCGGAGCGGCAGTATATTCGATACTGCTTTTATTAGCGGCAATAGTAGTAGTTCTACTGTATGGATTTTCCTTAACCCCTTTGATATAATGGCCTTCCGCAGTCGAAAATTGGATTTTTCTTGCACGGAGGGCAACAATGAGAAGACGTTACAATATTGCGA
>WRCR01000091.1 GCA_009783865.1 Planctomycetaceae bacterium
AGGGCGTACTCGCTGTGGCTCTGTTTGCCGCAATGAAAAAACAAAAATTACACACCACCTTTTGAACAGGTAGAATTTTTTGTAAGGAGTTTTCAAATGCGAAATGTTGTTATTTTTGTTCGTGCTATTGTAAATTTAAGTAATTTGAGGGGGGGGAAACGAAATAAGAGCGGCGGGTGATAACCTGCCGGTAAATGACGCTAAGAGAGCGTTCACACTCGTTGAACTTCTTGTCGTCATCGCCATTATCGGCGTTTTAATTGCTCTATTGCTTCCAGCAGTGCAGGCAGCCCGTGAAGCCGCAAGAAGAATGCAGTGTACGAACAAACTCAAGCAACTTGGACTTGCCGTCCACAACTATCACGATATTAACCAGGCATCTCCTGCCGGTCGATGCGGTCCCTACGGAAAGGAGACCACTGCCGCCATCAACCGGTATAGTATTTTCGTTAGTATTTTGCCGTTCATGGAACTGAATTCGCTTTACGAACAATTCATGTCAACAAATCTCGCTGCGGGAGCCAGTGATAATTGGTTCGGTTTCGCAACAACGCTCAGTACGACAAGTCCGGTAGTCCAAAACGTTCCGGCATATTATTGTCCTTCGGACGCAGCCGGAGGCACTCAGCCGACGAATCGCCATAGCGGGACCAATTACCGCTGGTGTTTGGGCGATAATCCATCGGGGCAACAGGGATCTATTAATGCCGGTGGTTTTATTGATAAAGGCCATAATTATTTACGGGGACATCGCGGTATTTTCGGATATTATACTTTTTATAATTTCTCCGCCGTTACTGACGGTTTGAGCAATACGTTGATTTTCAGCGAGCGTTGTCTGACGATGCGTATGAATGTGTCGTCGATTAAAGTAAGAGACGCGTCAGTTAGTTCGACCAGCAATAGCAGTTGGGCTGGAGATGCAACAAATGGAAGGTACCTTTCGTCACGAAAAGGTTGTCTTGATACTGCGAAGGGAGATGAATATATTGTTGCAATAGCGGGTACGGCTCTCGGCTGGGGGTTTTCGCATGGACTGTTTTCCACTACATCATTCACCACGGTTTTGCCGCCCAATGGACCGAGTTGTTATTATTCTGCCGATTCTTGGAATGCGATGATAGCACCGTCCAGTAATCATTCGGGAGGAGTGAATGCAACGGTAGGAGATGGTTCGGTTCGCTTTATAACCCAAACGATTGATACCGGACCGGCAACAAATCTGACGTTTTCCACCATTGCGACCGGCACTATCGGTGAGGTCACCGGGAAATCGCCTTTCGGTATTTGGGGCGCGCTTGGAAGCCGCGACGGCGGAGAAAGCGTGACATTTTGATAATTCACGGCTTTTAGTGTAGAACTTTCCAATCTGCGCAAGCCACAAACAATTCGAGGAAATTACCTATGTCAGTTCCTAAATCATTTCTGTTGACAAGTTCTCTTGTTATTGCCGCCGTAATGACTGCGGCAGCAGCCGAGTTCAAAATCGATGCCGATTTTCCCGGCGGCAACATCGCCGTTGCGGAAATCAGCGGCGACACCGTCCGTTTGGACGTGGACTTGCGAGATACGACCGACTGGTTTTATTGGTCATTCCGTATCCGCGGTGCAGAAGGCAAAACCTTGAACTTCGAGTTCACACCCCGCGTTGGCGGTCCCATCGGTGCCAGGGGACCGGCGGTCAGCAATGACGGCGGATATACATGGCGTTGGCTCAGTGATAAGCCCGGCTTTTCAAGAACGAAATTTCAATACGCTTTCACTCCTGACGAAAAGGATGTTCTCTTCAGCACAGGAATGAACTACACCGAAAAGAATCTGAAACGTTTCCTCGAAAAACACAAAGATAACGCAAATCTGAAACTCGAAACGCTTTGTCAATCGAAAAAGGGACGCAATGTAGAACTGCTCCGTATTTCCGGTAAAGGCATCTCAAATATCTGGGCAGCCGATTTCAAAATGGCACTGACAGCGCGGCATCACAGTTGCGAAATGATGGCGAATTACGTCTTGGAAGGAATCATCGAAACAATTCTTTCCGATACGAACGATGGAAAACGGCTGCGGGAACTCTGCGATTTCTTCATCGTTCCGTTTGTCGATAAGGATGGTGTAGAAGACGGAGACCAAGGCAAGAACCGCAAGCCGCACGACCATAATCGTGACTATATCCAGAAAATTTATCCAGAGATTAAGGCGATTACGGAACAGGTTCCGGCTTGGCGGAACGAAAAACCGCTTCTTTGGCTCGACTTGCATTGTCCGATGCTGCGCAACGGCACAAACGTAGTACCGTTGGATAGAGCATCGGATGAATCGCTGCATATCAATGCGTCTATTAGTGATTCAGGTACTCCGTCGGAAGAACGTTCGAAAATTGAGCAGCGGTTCAGCAAAATCTTGGAAGCGGAACAGAAAGGTACAATACCTTACAAACATGTCTTCATGCGCCAAACCAGAACGGCAAATCCTACATTGTTGACCAGTCGTTCATGGGCGGAGACCTTACCGAATGCCGTATTTTCGCTGACTCTTGAAACGCCGTACGCCAATGCTTCGAACACTGCTGTCGATGCCGATTCCGGTCGGGCATTTGGACGCGATTTTGCTCACGCTGTTCGTGTTTGTATTGAAGAAGTGAAAGAGACAAAAAACCAAAAGTGAAATTAACGTTAACCATTTACCTTTTTATTATCTATGAGATTTTTCATAATTTTTTCGTTTCTTATTGTATTGAGCGGATGTTCCAACACCCCCGACGAACTGCGCGGCCTAAAACCGGCAACGGTCAAGGTCTTTAACGGAGATAAGCCGCTCGAAGGCGTTCTTGTTTCGTTAAATCCGAAAGAAGCGCAGTCCCTCCGCGGCTGTAACGGTGTCACCGATGCCGCGGGAACGGCAGTCATTCATACTACCATTTCGCAAAAGAGTAAAGCCGGTGCCGAACCCGGAGGATATAAGGTAGTGTTGTATCAAAACTTCGTGATGCCGCCCGACCTTGCGCCCCGACCGGATGAAGATGGATTATCTGACAAAGAGCAGAAGGAACTGCAAACTAAACGTCAGGCGTGGATGCTCAAAAATCGGGTCATTCCTGAAATTTACGAGCATGCCGACAAGACACCGATTGAGTTGACCGTTGACCCGAACAACGGCGGCGAATTGGTCGTTGACGTTTCAAAACAATAACAAGGCACAGAATTACTGTATTTCTGAAATACGCCTACGCAGAAAACTTTACCGGACGCGGCATTGAAATTGTACCACGCCGAACTGACCCGGCAACAGCGGGTCGGTGATTTCAAACCGTAAAACAAACGAACCGCTGTCGTTGGGTTCGACAACAAAACCGCTGGCAACCGAGGACTTTGCCGAGCCGGGCAGGGGTTCCAAGCGGGTTGTCAAATTATCCAAGATGGTAACGTTGCCAATCGGCTGATTGCCGATGTTTTCGAACCGAAGTGTAAATTGGACAATATCACCGGGCTGTGCCGCTTTCTTGTCAGATACTTTGATTAACCGGATTTTTGCCGAACCATCTTCCGGCTTGATTTGGAAAATGCTTTCCGCTCCGTCCACGCTGGTTGCCGCTGTCGGTGTCAGCAAGCCGATTTGAACTTTCGTGCCTTCGATACCTTGCCAGGCACGGGCGTTTTCGCTTCCTTTTACCAATTCAAGCATTTCTTTTGCGGAAACATTCTGCTGGCGCAGCATGTTGGAATAGGACATCACCGATTCAAAATTGTTGTAGCCGAGCGTTTTCATTTCGTTGGCAACTCCGCTGCCGACACTGCGGGATGCAATCCCGCTAAGTTGATTCTGCACACGGGAATAACCGGCTTGCGTGTTCTGTTCAGCCCGACCGATGTTTTCCGCGGTATTGCTCGCGGACAGTCCCGCTTGCGCGTTTGCACCGGACAAAGCCGTTATTTGAACGTTGTTATAAAGCGACTCGGTCTTTCTAACACTGCCGAACCGCGGAGCATAGATTTCCACCCTATTGGACGGTTCAACTAAAACCCTGCCGTCAATAGTATCGAAGTGGACTACCGTGTCTTTAGTGTCAAGGTTGCGGACATTCCAATCGTAATCAACTTTTACCGCAATGTGATTATCGCCGCCGTCAAAGAGGTATTCGTTTTTTACATAAACGTTGACGTTATTTTCTTCCAACCGCTGAGCCAATATTCCTTCTGCTTGCTCGGCAAGTTTTGGGTCGATGGTTATCTCGTTAACCGGCGGTGCAGCCGACAACGCAGTCGCCGGCTCTCTGACGATTGTTGATGAATTATCGAACACCCACGGCGGACTACCGTGAAAGAAGGACATATTGCCGCCGGCGAAATTCGGAATACGTCCGCCGATTCGCAAAATCGCAACCGGACGACCGATTCCAGCGGCTGTCTCGATGGGGTCACCGCTTTTAATATCCATAAACGGCAGCATAACATCGCCGCGAATCGGCAGTGCTTCGTCCGGCTTTTCAAGGTAAATAACACGAGTGACGTACTTGCCGTCCAATACTGCTTCAATATCCTCGAAAGGTATTTCAATCGGAATGGGAAATTGCTTTTCGAGTCCCGGCGGCGGAAAAGTTCTACCGATGACTTTGATAGTCGGAAATATCTCTTTGCCGGGATGCAGCGGAAGATTTGTCAGTTTGACCCGGTAGTCGGGACCGATAAGCAGACCGAAAACGGTTGATGCCGGCATTGCTTCTGCGAATTGATTTCCAGCGGCGAGTGAGACCTGAACACCTTCCGGCGCGGCGATTTTTACCGCTTGAAAAAACGGCGGCTGAACCGGCTGCGGCGGGATGCCTTGCACGTATCCTGCCGGTACAATTTGTTGTGCCGACAAGAACGGTGCCGTTAGCAAGAACAGGAAGGTGCAGAAAAAGCGCAGCATTTATCCGAGTTCCTTAACTACTTATAGTCATCCAAGTTACGGAGCCGCTATTGCCGGAGCAAGTTGCGGAACAGCCGGAGGCATTGCACCGCCGGGTGCTGCCGGAGCGGGCGGTTGCGGGACAGCCGGAGGCATTATACCGCCGGGTGCCGCCGTGAAGTTATTCTGCACTTGTGACATATATTGCGGACTTATGGCAACATTCTGGGCTTCAATTCCGATTCCGTATCCCATTGGAATTCCATATCCCATCGGCGGTGCAGGAATCGGTTCAGCACGAACCACCGGATAGCGGTTGACGGCGTGTTGTCCCTGCGGAAGTTGCGGAGGTCCGGGAATACCGGTCGAGGTTTTCGTCATCGGTGTTCCGTATTCCGGAATATTGACACCGGAAATAACATTTTGCGGAATGCTTGAGCCGTTCACCGGATAAACACCCATCGGATGACCACTGCCTATCGGAGCAGCACCGACGGGAACCCCCTGCATAAACGCCGACGAAGCAAATTCTTTACGCCGCTCATCGGCGACCATTCTGCTTTTTGCAAGGTCTTTGTTCCCCATACGAATAACAGCAAGTATCGCACCGCGATTGCTTGCTTCGACAATCGGGTCAACACCGGGTTCAAGTTGTGTACTGACAAAGGTTCCAACACCATTCATCGCCAATCCCTGAAATTCAGGATTCGGCAAATAGACAACCTTCGTGATGAAGTTGCCGGAAAATACTTGGTCGAAGTCATTGTCGGTAAATTCGACTGGAATAGCATTATGCGCCAGGAACGCTTGCGTCCGCGCCATTGTCGGAGCAATTTCCAAAGTCGGATAGAGTTCTTTTCCTTGCCAAGCGGGAATTTCGGACAATTTCAAACGGTAAATGTTGCCTTGCGGAAAATCATAAGTTCCGGGGCAAACCAGCGGTTCGGAATCATACGAGCCGGGAAGTACCGCATCCCAGTTGACAACTAACCGTTCCAAGCCGAGAAAGTTGACCTGCGAAGTCGGAATAAACGGAGGACGAGCCGGCGCAGGTACCATACACGGCGACGGTCCGATAGGACCCGGCATGGGACATGCCATATCGGGGCATTCCAGCGCAGTCGGCTGATATTGTTCGGGAATAACGCCGGGACCCGGTCCGTCCACTCCATAAGACCGATAAGGCGATTGATTAAAACCGCCTGTCAGCAAGGGACCCTGGCATCCGGTCATAGTCGCCGCGAGTACCGCTATAAGTGCTAAAAGCAAAGAACAATGCCGCATCTGGTTTCCTCCCATTTTACAAAGCCCGAATCATTACGGACTGCCTGTTATTTCCCTATCAGGTCGATTGCACAGACGGTCTTGCACAGCCCCCATAACTGCACTGGACTTTACCGCCGTATTTCCTTATTATTTCCTGTCCTTACCGGTGTAGACAAGCGGAAATCCTCCATGTACGGAACGAAAACCCGAACTTGCCTACCCTCATTCTTGTTTTCGGTTATTTCTATGCGGTATCTTGACTTTTTCTTATTTTTGGGAAATCAATCTAGCAAATTTGATTTTTGCCGTCTTTTCTTCGTTCATTTTTGCTGCCTTTCCATTATTTTTTTCACTGATTCTTTTGTTTTTTGTAAAGACACGGTAAATGCGCAAAATTTAATGGACGAAGCCGTCAGAAAAATTGCAGCGTACCGAACTGTCGAATGCAATATGCAGATTTCCACTGTCGTGAAGGGCAATGCGCTGTCGTCGCAGGGAAAATATGAAGAGCAAAATTACCTGAATCCGGCAAGCCCTTTCCAAAAAAGGGTGTATCGGCAGGAAATTTTTTTTCCGATGGACAATCCGGCGAAACCCGGGGCTGAACCGAACCGCTCTGTCGTTGTTTGTCAATGCGCGCCGGTTAGGGAAGAAGGGAAAGTATGGTTTTACCAGACGATTGAGGGAACAAAGTCGTACCGTTATGTTCAACTAGCGGAACTGGAAAATGCGGTGATTCGTTCCCGTCAGCAGCAGAAATATCCTATGATTTCCGTTATTCGTCAATTAGGAGGACTTGCGGGAACACTCAGCGAACTTGCGTTTAATTTTGACCTCGACGGTGAAGCAAAACCGGATGTGATAAATAATACAGTAACAAATGATGAAAATACCGGAAAAGAAAACGTTTGGAAGATAACCGGTAAACTCAAAAAGAGTCAATTCGACAACATGCTGAAGCAAATGGGCGGAGTCAATAAGAAAAAGCAGTATCCGCCGGAATTACTAACGGACATCGAAATTTGCCTGCGGCAGGACAATCTGTTTCCGGCAAGAATCCGGCATCTTCACCGAAACAGCGAAGAGGCGTTACCGGAAACCGTTTTAATGGAAATTGTGTATCACGGTATCAAACTGAACGGGGAAGTCATTCCCGAATATCGTTTTGCGATGGCGAAACCTGACGGCGTTTTCAAGTTGCCGGAGGACATAACGACACAATTTATCCGCTCATTGGGATTGCGATAGTTCGATTAGGAATTTTCACTCTCCGAAAATGATTTTCGTTTTCATCATTTTTTCACGTGTTTCGATTTTTAACCGCAGATATTCCATCGGACGGGCTCCCTTGATTTTATTACACGAACCACACAGGAGTTGATAGTTTTCGTAAAAGTCGCCGCCGCCTTTCGCCGACGGTATGATGTGGTCTATCTCAAAATCCCAAATCTCA
Source organism: Planctomycetaceae bacterium (assembly GCA_009783865.1). Classification (GTDB taxonomy): domain Bacteria; phylum Planctomycetota; class Planctomycetia; order Pirellulales; family Thermoguttaceae; genus WRKP01. The sequence continues at coordinate 7,607 of WRCR01000091.1, forward strand.
AAATCACGCCCGCAGGCATTACATTTTCTGTTCTGCTCTTTATACAATCGCTGTTTAACGGATAAGGACTTCGGCACTATCTTAACATCGGTTCGTTTCGGTATTTGTTCCGTTGCGATAAAGTCCTTGAAGAGACCGGCATCGTCACTCAATCTTTCGATTAGAATACCGACGGCTTGTTTTTCGATGTCGATGCCTATCCATTTTCGTCCTAACTGTTGAGCAGCAACGCAAGTTGTTGCGCAGCCGCAAAACGGGTCCATTACGATGTCGCCTTCGTTGGAAGATGCTAAAATGATTCGTTTTAATAATGCGAGCGGTTTTTGTGTAGGATAGCCGACGCGCTCTTTGGATTGAGAATTAATGATTGGTATCTCCCATACATCCGGCATCGTTGTTCCTGTTTTTTCTACAGAAACAATCCGGGCAAAATCTTTTGGATTCAATTTGCCCGCTTTAACTGCTTCGTCTACTTTCTGCTGTTGATAAACAATCAACTGCGGCTGCCGTTTGCCGTCGATTAAAACAGAATTTCTATCGTACCCTCTTTCATGTTTTATCTTTTGTCCTTTTGTCGGTTCGATGGATAAACGATTAAAAGTACCCACATCATTTTTTCCATAAAATAAAATGATGTCATGCATTCGTTGAAAGCGATTTGACTCGGCTGACCACCGTCTGTAATACCAAGTAATTTCGTTCCTAAAATTATTCTTACCGAAGATTCCATCCAGCAAACTTTTCAAATAATGACTCGCCGTCGGGTCGCAATGCAAATACAAACTGCCGGTGTCTTTTAATACACGATGCATTTCGATAATCCGCTGCGCAATGTATGCAAGATACGACATCATCGCCTTGCCGTGAATACCTCCGACACTTGCGATATACTTCGTCAATTCCGGGTACTTGACGGCAAGAGTATCAAGATATGCTTCGTTGACATCCTGCCATGTCCACATGTCTTTGAAACTGACACCGGCGGCTCTGCTCCCGACGGGAGCAGAGTACGTCCGCTTCGTATTGAACGGCGGGTCGAGATATATCAAGTCAACCAGTCCGCTGTTCAAGCTCGAAAGAACATACAGATTGTCGTTAGTATACAGTGTGTTTTGAAACTTATGTTTTCGTATCATAATGCATCACATTGTATTGAATTCGGCAGCATTTGCAAGGGTGTTTAGCGGCGGTTTGCGAAGAAGTGCCGGTCAATTTTTCCACGACACATCTCCGTTATTTTTTCTATTTTACGTAATCGGTAAAACCCCTATTTCTGTCAAATTAAACCAAATGAAAGAAACAGAGCGTTATATTAAAGGATTGCGGACTGCGATGCCGATTATACCCCTAACCCTGAAAAACACGAAAAACGTGTCGGGGGGCACGGTCAGGGACAAAGTCGGAAACCGATGTACTTGTGGAACGGCGTATCGTTCCTATCGGAACTGACGTTATAGTATTTTGTAGTATCCCGTTGAATCGAGTCAACGAAGCAGCACTTTGGAAGAGAAGGGGTGGTTTCTTTCTCCCGTTGGCTGTGGTTTTTCTTGACTATCGTTTTACGGGGCAAACAGAAAAAAGGAGAAATTACCCAATGAAAGCCAGTATGTTGAGTGCCGCGATACTTGTCGCCCTTCTGGTGGGAACACAGTCCTTGGCTGGTGACTGTTGCAATCCCTGCGAACAGACATGCGACCCGTGCGGTGTTGCCTGCCACAAGCCAATTGACTTGTTTGCCGGCTTGAAAAAATTAGTGGCGTGCAATCCTTGCGCCGTCACCGAGTGCAATCCCTGCGACGGTGTTGTCGCATGCACTCCTTGTGACGAGATAGGTTGCAACCCCTGCGATGATGGCTGCGGACCGAAGTTCGTCTTCAGCAAAAAACTTCGCAATTTGTTTACCCTGAAGGGTTGTTGCGACACGGATTGCAATCCCTGCGAACCGGTCTGCGACCCCTGTGAAGTGGTTTGTGACCCCTGTGGAGATACCTGTGACATCGGTATCAAAAAAGGATTCTTCAAGAAACTTTTCGTCTTCAAAGGTTTCAAATCTGGTTGCGGCGATTGCGGTTGCGACACCGGTTGTGACCCTTGCGAAGCGGTTTGCGACCCCTGCGAAGCGGATTGCGGAAGTTGCTGCAAAGGCGGCAAAGTCGGAAAGTTGTTTGACTTCCCGCGCTTCAAACTGAAGAAACTTTTTGACCGCGGCTGTTGTGACACCGGTTGCGCTCCGTGTGACCCGGTTTGTGACCCCTGCGCCCCCGAATGTGTCAGATAGCCACTGAGCGTACTTTCCGTAACGTTCAAAATAATTGACTTCGTTCAATGGACTCCGCCGTAAGAAATTTCGGCGGAGTTTTTTTGTTGTCCTTTGAGGAGCGAGAGGGCTGGCGACTGAGTCGCCAGTATTTAACCCGCCATTTCTGCCTATGCTATCTTGAAGTCGGCAGAGAATTTGATATACTAAACTTCGGCTTACTCTACAGACCTTGTATACAACTTTTCCAGCCAATGATGAAACATCTACTATTTTTCCCTGTGTGTTTTCTATTTCTGCTTGTGTTTGTTCAAGCGGAAACCGGCACCAAAAACCCAAGTCCGAAGGTCAACAAAAGCGTGTACATTTATTTGAGTCCGTCTTCGCAGGACAAAAACATCGGATTCGGCGAATACTTGAGCGAAGAATACCGGATGAACCAACTGGCGCAGCATCTGAAAAAGCATCTGTTGGAAGCCGGTGTCAAGGTTTTGCCGGAACTTCCGCCGGTGACGAAGGCGCAACTGGATGACCCGAATTACAATCGGATTCCGCTCCGCACCCGACTCGAAGACAGTATGAAACTAGCGAAAAAACTGGAAAAAACGGAGCCGGACGCGCTTTTTTATCATATTGCCCTGCACACGAATGCTTTCAATAAACTGGTTCGGGGAGCCGAGGTTTTCATTGACCCGGCAAATCCGGCGGCGGTTGCCTTGGCGGAACATCTTCTTGCCGTTTCGGTTGCACTCTATCACAAGGACAATCCGGAAGAAGCCGCCAAACACGCAAACAACGACAAAGCCCTGAGATGGTGTCGCGGTGTCAAAGACACCGGAAAACTTATTGAGGCACAGGGACGCAATACGAAAAACGGGATGTTGTTCGAATTCTGTTTTCACGACGAAGAACAAGATTCCAAGTGGATGCTCCGCTGCATTGCCGAAGGCGAAAAAGAAGGCGGCACCAACCCGCTCGCCAAAGCACTGGTTGACGCACTTGTTGAGTTTGTAAATAAAGAACCCCGATGAAAAACGGCAGCCAAATAAGATGCGGGGCTTTAGCCCCGTAGCCATTTACTTGGGGAATTTTTGTTAAATTGGGATAGAACTGCCCCGAATGGACGCGATATCTATAGCCCGCCGGTGTTATGCCGCCGCTCTTGCACTTTCATTTAACCTTAATTCAGTAGTTTGTAAAACGTAAAACTGGTATTGTCAGACGCAAGTTCTTTTCTGATAATGGATTGTGTACTAAACCTAATCCGTTTTTCAGGAGGAAGAACTATGCGTCCGATAAGGAA
>WRCR01000092.1 GCA_009783865.1 Planctomycetaceae bacterium
GAAGTCGAAACTATCCTTGCCCGTATTAATTCGCCGAATCAACTCAAACTCCAAACAAACGAATTTATCTTTCCCGCCAAAGCGAGAGCGGCAAGTTTAGTGTCCGATTTCAATCGGGCAGAACGAGCAGAAAACTCAAACAGCACATTTTCTATGTTCCCGCATTCCACTGGGCATTTAACAAATGCGGCAAGAGCAACAAACACTCCAAGTCCTCCGCCAACCGAATTCAACCGTCTGATTTACGGCGATAACCTCCTCGTGATGCAAGCACTGCTCGCCGAAGGAATGCGGGGAAAAATTGACCTCATCTACATCGACCCGCCGTTTGATTCCAAAGCCGACTACCGCACGAAAATAAAACTCATTGACGGTGAAATCGAACAGCGTCCCACGCCCATCGAAATTGACGCATACTCCGATACTTGGCAGAACGGTACTGTCTCATATCTACAAATGCTCTACCCCCGACTTACACTCATGCGGGAACTCATCTCCGAAAAAGGAAGTATCTACGTCCACTGCGACTGGCACGCAGGACATTATCTGAAAATTATTCTTGATAATATCTTCGGAAGTCCGGCACGTTGTCAAAGAGTTGAGCAGATTGATTTTTGAAATGCAGCAGAATACGGAAATCACGGAAGCGGAAGTTGAAAAGATTTGGTTCTCGTCTGTTGCCCGACTAAAAATCCGTGAAAATTTTTCAGTTCCCGTTGTAAAATCCATTTTCGACAGATTGCCGTATCCTTCCAGCAAAGGCGGATTGGAAAAGGCGTTTATCGAATTCTGCGACAACGATTCGCTTGTCGAGGGGTTTATCAAAATTCGGGAATACGACCACACGTTTGCGTTCATCAATTATGTCCGTGAAGACGGCATGATACGTCGGTACTATCCTGATTTTATGGTAAAGGTTGAAGATACCATTTATCTTGTTGAAACAAAAGCGCAGAAGGATGAGAGCAATTACAATGTCCGTTCTAAAAAACGTTCTGCGTTGAAATGGTGTGAAAAAATCAACACTCTCAAACCGGAGGAGCGCATGGGGTGTGAATGGGTATATTGTTTGGTAAGTGATGATTTGTTTTACAGAATGAAGGACGGCAATGCGGATATAGCGGACATTCTGGAGTATGCCGCAATTAAAAAAGATGCATCAACGGCGGAAAATCTAATAGAATTGGCAGAGGGATTGTAAAGTTAACGATGTTAACGAAGTTAACGGCGAAACAAAAACTTTTTTTGCAGGGGTATAAAAATTGCCATGTGTGCGGACGGGGGTATCCCTATCGGCGGTTGACCTACCCCCACATGTCCGAAACGCCCCCCTCGTTAAGCACCGTGTGAGCGTTTGTGGGGGATTACCGCTGGGCAGGGTTAAAACCCCTATTGGACTTCGTAATGGGCAACACATGGCAACCGGTGAAAACGGTGTCTCATGTGTCCGATGTGTCTCTTGAAAATAAAATCTTTTTTGGACGGCTCGCTTTGACGATGGACAGGATTGTCTTCTTTGCCGACTTGGGCAGGGCGTTCCAACAATTTATCACGAATTGCAGGTCTTGTGGTAATTCCGGCAAATTGTCCGATTTTACTCCCCCTTGCTCTGATGTAATTCCGTAAGTCCTTATAATTTCGGAGTTTAGGGAATTGTTCAATACTTGTTTTACATCTATTGCCGTCTCTCAGAGATGTATTCACAAGTTTATTTGATAAATTTGGTAAACCCAAGCATATTACACTAATAGAAACTGTATCGCCAAATCTAGAGTGTTTACGCTTCATAAGACACCTGTTTGAAATTTTTGAGGTAACCTACAAGCACCAGTGGTTTCAAATTGGTGATATTGGTACAGCTTTGGAATATAATGGCTTGAAGCCCTCGACTGCTTATTCCTTCGAGCAAAACATTGAAATTGGTTCTTGGTTGGAAAAATTCAATCTTGCCAACGATATAAAATCTGAGGCACAGAAGTTCATAATGAGTGCTTCAGAACCTGTAAAAGAAAAATTAAAAATAACATGTGATAACAAAGGAAACGCGTGCAATATGTTAAGGTTACAAGAAATTATACAAATAGACTTGACTTGATTCCGCCATTTCCAATCATACCCCCCTCAAGTTTCGGCAGAGTACCGCCTAAATACCGGCGACACAGTCGCTCGCTACTCACCACTCGCCACTCAATATTTGCTCTTGCCGGAATTTCGCAAATTTTGTATATTACGGCGGCTTTCTCTATAGACAGATTGTGTATCCTGAAAGGGAATTCGGGGAACAAAGATGAATTACCGTCCTAAAATATCGCTAATACCGCTGAATACGGCACTGAAAACGGCACAGTTTGCCGCTTTACTACTGTTGCTTTGCGCTGCGCCGCTGCTTGCCGATGACGCTTCCAACCGGCTCACCAACGCCGAAAATGCCTATCGAAACGGACAGTTTAGTCAAGCACAGATACTCTATTCAGAGTTTCTTTCCGTGTATCCCAGCCATGCAAAAAGCGATGAAGCGTTATTTTACCTTGCAGAATCTTACCTGAACCTCGAACAATACGATGCGGCGATTTCCTGCTACAATCGGCTGGTTACGCTTGACTTGAACAGCAATTCCTACGCCCGTGCCGCGCTGTTTCGGCTGGGAGATGTTCCCTATATTCGGGGACAATACGACATCGCTAAACCGAATCTGGAACGATTTGTCCGGCAGTTGCCCCACGACAATAATCTGCAATTTGTCCTATATTATCTCGGCGATATTGCAATGAGAGCAAATGAACCGGCTGAAGCGGAACACTACTTTGGGCAATGCGGAACGCTCTTCCCAAATGGGGCAAAAATCACGGAGAGTAAAATCGGACTGGCGTGGGCGAAAAATCAACTCGGCAACACTATGGCGGCAGACGAGATATTCCGTGCCTCACTAGCGCAGAATAATCCGGCGGTTTCCGAACCGGCGACATATCAATGGGGCGTTGCCCAGTATGAACGCGGTGATTACAATGCCGCAACGGCAACTCTCACCGCTTTCTTGAGCAGGTATCCGCAAAACAGTCAGTATTACACCGATGTTCAGCGGGTTCTTGCACGATGCAAGGCGGCGCAAAACGATTTTCAGGGAACCTTGAATATACTGACGCAAATTGCTAATCCCAATACGGACGATGTATTGCTCAAAATCCGTTGTCTTTATGGTTTGAAACAAACGCAGGAAGCGCAGAATCTCTTATCCGGCATTGAACAGACCGCCGGTGCCGCTTACCGAGATGAGATTGCTTTGCTGAAATCGTTTTTCCTGTATGACCAGCGGAATTATCAAGAAGCGGTAAGTACGCTGTCGCAGATTCTTCTGCCGGTTTTCAATGAACAGACCGGCAAGATGACTTTCAATTACACTTCGCTGCCGGTTTATGCTGGCGGACAACGAATGAGCGACGACTCCTTTCTGAAAGCGTGTTCGCTGCTGGCGACGGCGTATGCACAACTGGGGGATTCCGCCCGAAGTAATGCCGTTCTGACCGAAATGCAGGGGCAGGCAGCATTGAGCGGAAGAGCGGACTTGATGAAGATTGTTTCGGATACTTCGGGACAACTTTCAAACATTTATGCGCAGAATGCTAACCAGCCCTTTAACAACGGAAACAACAATTCCGGCGGACGAAGGAATAACAATCAATGGAGTAACAACAATAACACGAACAATAACGGCACCGAAACGCAGCGGTTTTCTCAAGCAGTGCAGATGTACACACAGCGGAACTGGAACGGAGCGGTTCAAATTTTAGAACCCCTTTTGGGAGTGCAGTATAATCCATGGACGAAACAATGTACCATCAATTACATGGTCAATCAGCAGAATGGTGCGTTGAATGAAACGACTTTGATTCAAGCGTGTTCTGTGTTGGCATTGGCGCAGGCGCAACTGGGCAACCTTGATTACGGAACGGCAATGTTTGCGGCATTTTCGCAGCGTGCTAATCCGGCGGTATCCGCTCAAACCGATGTAGTCCGGCAAACGCAAACGATGCTGGCGCAATTAACCGGCGGCAATTTCAACAGTATAAACAACACCGCTTATGCCGGGGCATATTCCGAGACCGAACAGCGGCAGATATTGCGGACTTGTCAATCGCTTTACAATGCCCGGCGTTATGAACAGGTTGACGCCAAATTGCTCGATTTAATCGGCAAGACCGCTAGTGAAACAATCAAGACGGAAGCGATGCTTCTGCGGAGTAAGGCGTTGTTTGAACTCGGCAAGGAGCAGGAAGCACTTCAAACGCTGGATTCCATTGTACGGAATCATCCGAATTCGCCTTCTTGTGCTGATGCTCTTTGGTATTCGGGGTATTACTATGAATTCAACGGAGATTCCTACCGCGCTTTGGAATATCTGCAAATGCTGGCAGACCAGTATCCGAATCACAGGAAAATAGACGGTGCGCTGTATTTTCTTGCATTGGAAGATATGAAAAACGGCAGCGGCCGCAAAGCGTCGGGTTATCTTGCCCGCATTTACCGTAATCATCAGAACGGCGATTATTGGTCTCACGCCGTTTGGATTCTTGCCGTGGAGGCGTACAAAAAACGGGACAATGAGCAGGCGGAGTTATTGTTGAGTCAGATATTGCAGCATCCGCCGGATGCCGCTATTTTGGACCGAGTTCTTTTCTTAAGGGGCGAACTTGCGCTGCAAAAAGAGGATTTTGCGATTGCGGCGGTTGCGTTTCAGGGAGTCAGCAGGTTATGTCCCGACAGTTCACTGCGGCGCGAAGCGGATAAAAATGCTCAAACCGCAGCCGCAAAGGCAGCGGCGGTTCGGTGAACGGTTCGCGGTGGTATTGCTTCGCCGTATTGATTCTGGTAACATGATTTTGTCTCACACAAAGGAATCTTTGAGATTTTTCAATATCTTTGTGTGCTTTGTGCCTTTGTGTGAAACATCAATATCAAGCCAAAAAAGAGTATTTTTCCACCGTTTTGAATACAAACACAAATTTTTTTATCGAGACCGCTATGAAACGCCGTGATTTTTTATGTAGTGTTGTGAAAGCGTCTGCCGCTGTATCGGGAAGTTGCGCTGCACTTCACCTTCCGCTTTTTGTTGATGCTGCCGAAACAGCACCGGCACCGGAATACCGCAAAGCGTTGTCGAAACCGCTGTTAAATGTTGCTGCTCAAAAGAAAAATGACCAGCCGTGGATTGATTATCCAACGCGAACCGCCGGACATCTCGCCGGTTATAAACCGAAGAAGGACCGGAAATTCAACAAATACGGCGGTATCCCAAATACCAAAACGAAAAAGACCGGCTTTTGGCACGTCGAAAAACACCAGGGCAGGTTTTGGTTCGTTGACCCCGACGGCGGCTTGAACATTCATCGGGCGGTTTGTACCGTGTCAAGCGGCGGTGCGGGGGATATTCAGAAAAAGGCGTTTGCCGAAAAATTCGGAAAAAAAAGTGTTTGGGCGGAAGAAACGCTAAAACTGCTCCACGAAAACGGATTCAATGGAACAGGTTCGTGGTCTGACGCTGCCGCTTTAAGTTTAGCCGAATTCCAAAAAGCACATCCGAAGGCACACACTCTAAACCTTGCGCTGATGGGTGCTTATGGAAGAGACCGCTCTGTAGCGGTTCCCGGACACCGCGGCTATCCGAATGACTGCATTTTCGTTTTTGAACCGGAATTTGCGAAATTCTGCGATGAGTCCGCTGCGAAACAAACAGCGCAATACAAAGACGACCCGAACTTTCTCGGTTATTTCACGGACAACGAACTGCCGTTCCGCATGAATGCGCTGGAGGGATATTTGAAGAACGAAAATCCCGATGACCCCGGTCGGCGTGCTGCCGAAAAGTGGCTTGCCCAGCGCAACAGAACAAAAGAGCAAATCGAAGACAAAGACCGCTGGGAGTTTCTCGGTTATCTCGGCGACACATATTCTTCAATAACGGCAAACGCAATCCGTAAATGCGACCCGAATCATTTGGTTTTGGGACCGCGGCTTTACGGAGATAACCGCAGCCGCTGGCAACTAATGAAAGGCATTGCGAAACACATTGATGTTATTTCGTTCAACTATTACGGCGTTTGGACTCCGCAGGAGCAGCACACGAAGGGCTGGACGCAGCAGACGGGCAAGCCGTTTATGACGACGGAATGGTACACGAAGGGTATGGATTCCGGTTTGCCGAACAACACCGGAGCGGGGTGGAATGTTAAAACGCAGCGGGACAGAGGATTGTTTTATCAGAACTACACGCTTGCTTTGCTTGAGTGTAAGAATTGCATCGGCTGGCATTGGTTCAAGTATTTGGATAACGACCCGACAGCGAAGAACGCCGAGTTGTCGAACATTGATTCCAACAAGGGAATGGTCAGCAATGAGTATGAGCCGTATAGCGATTTGACTGCATTGATGAAAGAAATCAACGAACAGGTATTCGATTTGATAGAGTACTTTGACGCGGAATAGGCGTAGGCGTATTTCAGAAATACAGTAATCCTACGCAAATTTAGTTACCGCATGAATCCGACGTTAAACGAGAATATCTCTTTTTCGTCTCCAATTCCTTTGCTAAGCGGGAAGGCGAAGTCCAGCGCAATCGGCGCGGGTCCCATCATCGGAATCGTCAAACGCAAGCCGAAACCGGCGGCAACGCGGTAATTGCTTTCCCATTTTTTAATGGAACGTTCAACAGTACCGGTGTCAAGGAAGAGCGAACCGCGTATCATATCGTCAGCCGTTAGCGGGAATACCATCTCGACTGAATTATAAAATTCCATACAGCCGCCGTCTACGTATCCTAATTCGTTTCGCGGTGAAACACTGCGGAAATTGAAGCCGCGAAGATTGGTATAACCGCCGCCGAAATAACGTTCATAAATCGGCGTGCCTTTTTCCGTTATGCCCAAATTACTTCGCAGTCCCAGTACCCAGCGTCCGCTGCGGTCAGGACGCTCATGAAGTGTGAAGTATTTCCGAATATCAATGTTTCCGCGGACAAACTGATAATCGCCGAGTACTTGTTCAACTCCGACAGAAATCATGTGTCCTTCGGTCGGCATATATTCGCTGTCGCGGGTATTGTGAATTGCATCTAAACCGATGGTGTACATCGGATGCCGTCCCAGTGCCGCATATAAATCCTCCGATAGTATTTGCGGCTGATAAATCCTGACTTGTTGTCCGCCAAGCGAAAGACGGGTTGTGAAGTCGGGTGTCCATAGTTTTCCGAAAGTAACACCGCCGCCTACACGGTCTTCATACCATTCGTCATAGTACCGCTGATAGTAGTATCCGTGTACACCAAACGTGTAATCCAAGTCGAACAAATACGGTGTTTCCCAACTTGCACTATACCGCTGCACCCGAGTTCCCGGTACCGCCTCAAGACGGAAACGCTGTCCCCGTCCGCGGAAAGCGTTCCGCCAATCCCGCAGATAAAACCCCTTCGGAAAATTCAATATGTCGAAATTCTGTTCTTCCAAAACGAAACGCCCCATCAAACCGGCATCTGAACTAACGGCAACGCTCATCATAAGTTGACCGGTGCGGGTCTCTTGAACCTTTATAACGCCGGGTGTCGGATAGGTCTTCGCACCATAAGGATTTTTCGGGTCGAAAGCATAAGCCGAGTTATTGATGGCATTGTCAACGATGTTACCCAGAATTACATCGGTACCGGCGGGCTGCTGATTCGATTCCTGCGTAAAAACCTGCCCTTGATTATACAACACCGCTCCGCCGACATATTGCTGATTCGTCTGCGGCGAAAGATGGTCGGTCGGATACGGAACACCGGACAACCCATTAGGCTGATTTATGTTGACAGGCGGAGTGTACAACGCCGTTGTGTTAGTCCCCGTATAATTTCCTGTTTGCGTTGAAGTTTGCTGCACCAGCGTTCCATTACCGGCGGCATCAAACAGCGTTGCCGCCTGCACCGGCGGCGGTGCCGTTTGATACGGATATGGAACAGCAATCGGACGATTGGTGTTCGCAATGTCATCATACTTCGGCGGAACGTAATTTAACATCGTGCTGTTCTGCACAGCACTCTGCGGAACTATATTTTGCAGAACAGTATTATTCGGCTGCGATGCAGGAGGTACAAACAGTTGTCCGCGATATATGTCGTCACCGCTTTTGAGCGGCAGCATCTCATTGTGTTTCGGTGTCCAGTTGAGCAGCATCGGCTGCACCGGCTGAATCTGCGGCGGCGTATTTTGTTGCTGCGGCTGCGGAATGAACAATTGTTCCGTTAATTGTTGTTCTATGTTTGAAAAATCGGGACATCGGATTTGAAAGTACTCCGAAAAGACATTGAGGTCTTCTTCGTCAATCAGTTCCGTATCAGTCGGCTCAACTTTTGTATCGGCGCAATTCTCGGCAAGCAGACAGAACGGCACAACGGACTTCGGCGCAACTTGTCCTCTGACAGCCGCTAATTCATCCGCCTTGCGTTCATCTTCGATTGCTTCTTCGGGATACGTGAAAATAATATCCGGCATAACACCCTGCGTCGGATTAGCATTGAAGAGTTGCGATGCCCGCAACCGCCGCTTGCTGTTATTGATTTCTTTCGTACTCAAAATATCGCCGGGACGCAGCGACATGCGGTTAAGTATCGGTTGAAGTTTTGTGTAAGGGTCTGCCCCTTCATTGCCGACGATTTCGATTTTCAGCGATTCAAGATAACAGCGCGGTCCTTCGGTCATGTTGATAACGATGTCTACGTAATCCTCGTCTATCCGCAGGTCGGGTGCCGGACGTGTAAATACGTAGCCGTATTCTCCGTATTTTTCTTTGATGCGGAGCATGTCGGATTCAAGCATATCTTGATTGAAGTATTTCTCCTTCGGCAGTTTCATCATCTTTTTCAATTCATCATCGCCGAAGATTTTCTGTCCGATGAACCGCACATCGCCGACCCGGCAGCGGGGACCTTCGTCAATGAGAAACTTGACTTTAACCCAGTGCCGGTTTTGTCCCCAGCCGGTATAGCCGTCTGTTTCGACAAACTTCCGGTCAATCTTCGCATAGAAGAAACCGAGTTTTCGGTAGTAAGTCGTCAGGGTTTCAATATCTTCGTCCAGTTTTTTCGGCGTGAATTCGCTGTTCACCCAGAAGAACCAGCCGGGCTTTGATTGAATAAGCGTCTTGAGCCGCTGCGAACTGGCAATCCTGTTGCCTTCAAAATCGACATCGAGAATACGCTGCCTTGGTCCCTCGCTGATATAAAACACGGCACCGCGGTCGCCGATTTTATCACCGGTTATAACGGTAACACACACCCGGTAATAGCCGCTTTCACGGTAAAACTGTTCCATGCGCTCTTTTGCCTGATGTACCGCTATCGGGTCAAGCGCGTCGCCCGCTTTGATGTTTCCTTCTTCCATCAAGACCTTACGGGTATGCGCCTTGTTTCCAACGATTTTAACGTAATCCAGCATCGGACGTTCTATAAACTCAAAGAGAACGATATAACCGGTCGGCGTTCTTTCGACTTTCGGTTTAACGTCAATGAACCATCCTTTCTGCATCAACGCTCTTTTATCTTCTTCCAGCGTTGCTTCGCTGAACGGTCTTCCTTTTTTCGTTTTGAGGATTTTTACAATATCTTTTGCGTATCTTTGAAAGTAGCCGGAGATTTGCACATCGCGGACTTGATTCGGGTCGGGCGGGAGATTCGGATTATCGTCAACGTCATATTGATTTTTTGTACCTTCGACGTACTTCGTTTTAGTGGTGCTTGCGAACCCCGGTCGGTTATTTTGACCGAGTACGGTCTGTTGTCCCGCAGCATCGCCGATAGTTCGGCAGCCCGCTGTTAGACAAGTTAAGACGCAACTTATTAGCAGCAATAACGTTATGACGGTTCGTTTTCCGTACTTGACAGTATTCGGCATAGCAATTTTCATTGTGTTTTACTATGTAAAGTGCCGCTGTATTCTTTATTCCGATGAATGACCGGAGAAAGACACAGCGGAAAACCAGCGGAGAATAACGATTATGCCGAATAACGGCAAGAGCAATTATTCCGTTTAGCGGCGGTTCAACGAACCGCCTGAACCGCCGCTATAATCCTTAAATTTATCTTTACTATTCTCAACGGACGGCATTTTCGTCTATTTTTTCTTTTTTCCTCAATTATCTTTGCACAATGCTTTATCATAAACTAAAGTGTTTCAGCGTTAATTATTTTACGAGTCAATGAGATTTGCAATGAACACTGCTATGAGTACTAAAGTTTTCACATATCCGTTTGCCGGTGCTGTTTTGTTTTGCATTTTGATTTTCTTGGGGAATTCAGTGTCCGCTCAAGGTCCGCCGCAAATATCAACGGAAAATGCACGTCTGCACACCAATTTTCACTCCGGTGTTCATTCCGGCGAATGGACGCTCAAACGGGAAGAGATTCTCGAAGAGGAAAGCAAAGACCCGCACCGCAGTTGTACAGCCCCGTATTGCAATCGATGTTCGAAACATTTAGCGGACTACGGTCACGAATATCAGTTCATCGGCGGCGTTTCGCAGCGGCAACTTTGGTATCGCGGTACTATCGGAAGCATCGGACACGCTGCGCAGCGTTGTTATGACGAACATGGTATCCCTTATGCCCGGCGCGGACAGCCCGCTGCGGTGATGTCTTGGGAGTATCAGCATTATCTCAATCATTGTATTGCCGACCAACTTCGGGCAAGAACTGCTGTTGCCGCAGAAGAGGATGCAGAAGTGCGGGTTGCGATGCTGAATGATTTGCTGGAAGCATCAAAGAAAAGAGCAGCGGCAAGCGAAGCAATCTGGCGGCAATACGAATCCGGCGGAAAATGTATCGGCGTTGAAAGTGTTTGTCTTCCCTGTGCTGCGGTTGGAACGGCTAATGCTTATTACACTTCGCAGGCGGTTGCGGCATATAATTTAGCGTATTGCCGGGCAAAGGCGCAGTTCATGAAAGATGCCGCTTATGTTGCCGATGTTGCATTGGAACGGGACAACGCCATCGCAGAATGGAAAATGAAATCCGTATATGCCGACGAGAGAGTGAAACTCGCACTTTTGTCGAAGGAAGATGC
>WRCR01000093.1 GCA_009783865.1 Planctomycetaceae bacterium
AGTTTCATGCGCAACCATATTGTCATGAAAGGTTTGCCAAGGACAATGATAAAGACAACCGCTGTTTGCCAAGAGATGAATTTGCTTATCGCACAAGTCCGCCCAAGAACGAATGTTGCGCAAAGCGGAAACATCGCGGTTCAATTCTTTCGCCAAGTAAAAACCATCAAAGGAATCGGTTAAGTATTCAAGGGAACGGATTGATTGAAGACGCATGTTCACCGAAGCACGAACCTCAATTTCGGGATACCGATTCTTGATTTCCCTTGCAGTGAAAGGTGAGGCAGTTGTAACCGAAGACAACCCGATTTCCTGCCGCAATTCACGAAGTGTTTCCAGTAAATACGTTTGGAACGCCTTTGAAATTGCTTCTTTCCCATAGCAAGCGGCGTTGAATAACAGCACCGGTTTAATTCCCAGCGCGGTTATCCGCTGAATTTCCGACCAGAACACGTGATAATCGGCGGCGTTCAATTCACCCCGTTGAACACCGAGCGGAGCGCGACCGCTTGGGTCACCCGGCAAAGCGAAATAGCATTCCGCAATGCTGTTTCGATAGTCACGAAAGACATCGACCATTGAACCGAAGTTGCCGGGCAAACGGTATCCAACAGAAAATTTTAACGCATTAGGTTTCATTACCGCTCAATCCGCTTCTTTGGCTTGCGGGGCAACAGCGTTTTCGGCTGTGTTTTCGGCAATGGACGATTCCTGTTTTGCCTTAACATTACCGACCGATAGATTCGATAGTGAAACGGGTCCTATGTTTTTTCCTTCTTCGGCAACTTTTTGATTTTCCGGCTCAGACCAATCGACCGTCCACAAAGGTTCGCGCCGAAACTTCGACACGAATTTGTTCATCAACACATCCCGATTTTCCAAACTGACCATACAGGCACGGACGCAGCCGCGACCGCCGCAGACCGCTTGACCTGTATTGTAGAGATTCGCCGGCTTTTTAACAAACGGAGAATACTTGCCGGCAGTGATTTTATTGCCGTACATTTCTTCGGTGTAGAAGCCCTCTTCACCGGGTTCGACTGCCCGACCGCCGCGAAAAGCCACGTCGCACGCTGAACAATCAATGTCAGACCATTCGAGGTCAATTCCTCCGGCAACGGTCTTAACGGTCTTATCTTTTTTGATTGCTTGCCCCGGACAGTTGGCAGCGCAAGCCATACAGCGGTTGCACAGCGGCGGACCGCAGTATATCGGGTCGGGTTCCAGTTCCAAATCGGTGAGTATCAGTCCGACTCGATTTCGGGGACCGAACTGCGGTGAAAGAAACATTTTACTGAAACCGATTTCGCCTAATCCGCAAAGGAAAGCACCGATTCGTAGGTGCAGCATAATATCGGGGGCAGCGCGTCCCGGTCTAACGGGAACGCTGTATCCCCGCCGCATCTCGCCTTCGTTGTCTATTCCGCGCCAATCGCTTTGATGTCCCATCGGAATTGCTTCGTAACCGGCATCTTCTATCATTCGCGCAAGGTTCATAACGACCATCGGCATGAAAAGGTAGGTAATACCGCCGTATCCCATTGAGGAATAGTTGCTGAAGAAAGTTCCCTCTTCGATGCCGCGCAAACTTCCCCGCATTACCCGGAATACTAAGCCGATGATTGACTTGCACTCCGGCATGATTTGTTTCGGGTCCATTTGAAGCGGTGCTTCTTTCCAGCGGTCGATGTTGCCGATTCCTACGGCATCGGCTCCGAGTTCTAAAGCACGCTGCTTGATTACTTCCGAAGTAATGACCTGCTTTTTTACATTGCTGTTCATAAGGTTTCCTTCTATAAAATTATATTTTATGTAAAGTTATTTACAACGTCACCCCGTCTTTGAACAAGGCGATTTCCTGATATCCGTTTTGTTCATTCAGCGCAAGTTCTGTTCCATTCGCCGCTGCACAAATCTTTTGCATAAGTTCGTCTGTTAATTCCGCAAGCGAAGTTCCATGAAGAAGCCGACCGGCATCAAAGTCAATCCAATGCGGTTTTGATGCAGCCAATTCGCTGTTCGAGGAAATCTTCAGAGTCGGTACAACCGAACCGAGCGGTGTGCCGCGTCCGGTGGTGAACAAAATCAACTGACAGCCCGCCGCAGCGAGATTCGTACAAGCGACCATGTCGTTGCCGGGTCCGCTGCGCAGCGTCAATCCGGTTTTTGCTGCTTTGCCGTCTTCCAATATGTCGACCACCGGTGAGCAGCCGCCTTTTTGAACGCAGCCGATGGATTTGTCTTCAAGTGTACTGATGCCGCCGTCCTTGTTGCCGGGTGAGGGGTTTTCGTCAATTCTTTCTCCGTATCGAAGAAAGTATTCTTTGAAGTTGTTGACCATCCGAACTCCTTTGTCGAATACACTGCGGTCAATGCATCGGTTGAGCAGCAGCGTTTCCGCACCGAACATTTCCGGTACTTCGGTCAGTACCGAACTGCCTCCGGCGGCAATTATCCGGTCGGAAACCGCACCGAGCAGCGGGTTCGCCGTGATTCCAGACAACGCATCGGAACCGCCGCATTTAAGTCCGATAGTTAGTCCGGTAACTTCCTCGCGTTTTATTCGGGCAGCGTTGTCCGTCAATTCCCGAAGTAAGGCGATTCCTGTTTCAAATTCGCTGCCTTCATCCTGCGCTTTGAGGAAACGAAAACGCGGGTCGTCAGCGTCTAACCGCTGGCGAAACGATTCCAATGTATTATTTTCGCAGCCCAGCGAAAGAACGAGAACACCGCCGGCGTTAGGGTGCGATGCCAATGCCGCAAGAGTCCGTGCCGTTCTTTCATGGTCTTCCCCAACTTGTGAACATCCCAGCGGATGTTCCAGAGCCAATGCCTGCCGAACACTGCCCTGCGGCAATTCCTGATTGATGCGATTTGCCAGTCCCCGTGCTAACCTGTTGACGCAGCCGACTGTTGGAATTATCCATAAATCATTGCGGATACCGACTGTTCCATTGCTTCGCCGGAATCCTTGAAAGACGAATTTAGCGTTTTCCTTCGGAACAACTTCTTGAACATTGCAGACGTATTCATATTCTTCTGTTCCCTTCAACCGGCTGATGATGTTGTGAGTATGAACATGTTCTCCGATACCAATTCGTTGACTGGCAGTTCCGATGGGCTTTCCGTATTTGATGACGAGTTCTCCGATATTGATTTCCCGCAGCGCAACCTTGTGTCCCCGCGGGATAGCGGTGCGTACAGTCATTCCATCGAATAACCCGCCTTCTAAAAGGTCCTCGACGGCAACTGCAACATTGTCGTCAGTATGAATTTGCAGTAATTTTTTCATCTGAATAATATTCGTTCAAGGGCGTATCGAACACCGTCGGCTTTCATCATGCTAATGAACCAAACGAGTGTTGAAGCCAATGAGTCAATTTCGTTTAAATCGCTTCCCCAAAAGTCGGTGCGGGAAAGCACCTTCCGAACTAACTGTCCGATGTTGTGTTCCTTCCAAAGGGTTTCAAAATAATTAACGATTTCAATATCATCTAAAATTTCGTAGGGCAAACCCCTGTTCCGCTTTCCTTTACCGTTTGTATTTTCGTAAAAAACCAGCAGTGCCGCCAAGGAAAAAGCAAGACGTTTCGGCAATTTTCCTGTTTTTTTGTACGCTTTTAGGAAACTCGGCAGCACCCGGACTTTCCACTTTGAAACGGAGTTTAACGTTATGGAATGTAAGCGGTGTTTGGCAAACGGATTAGCGAAACGTTCCAAGACGGCTTCAAGATATTCCGTCTTTTCCTGTTCCGGCAGTTCAATAGTCGGAAGTACTTCTTCATAAAGCAGGTCTCGCAGAAACCGATTGAAAAGTTCGTCGCCGACCATTTCGTCAACGAAATCCAAGCCCGACAAGAACGCCGCAAGTGCTGCCGAAGTATGTCCGCCGTTCAGCAGAAACACTTTGCGCATCCGATATGGTGTTATGTCGTCTGTCAAGACAACATCCAAACCGGATTGACGCAGCGGCAAAACCTGTTCCAATGAATCCGGTGCTTCCAGAGCAAAAAAGTGAAACGGTTCGCCCGCAACAAGGAGTTTGTCATCATAACCGAGACGAAGACGAAGTGCTTCATCTTCCGATTTCGGATAACCGGCGACAATTCTATCAACGAGCGTGTTGACGAACCGATTTTCTTTTTCGACCCAGTCGATAAAGCCGGTTCCGAGATTCCAATCTGCCGCATACTGAAGAACGTATTGTTTCAAACAGGAAGCATTTCTTTCGATTAGTTCGCAAGGAATTATCCACAGTCCGCTTCCGCCGGTTTGAAAACGTTCAAAGAGAAACGCCGTTAGTTTAGCGGGAAACGTTCCCGGCGTTGTTTCAAGTTTCGGTTCCGGTTTGTATTCAATACCGGCTTCCGTTGTATTGGAAAAAATGAATTGCAGCGATTCCAGCCGGGCAAGTGCGAGAACGGAATCCCAATCCCGATAAGAGTTGAACGAACCCTCAACACAGGAAATAACTTGGGCACGCTCAACAACCTGACCGTTTTCTAATCCCCGAAGCAGAACGGTATAGAGTCCGTTTTGTTCATTCAATGTGTCTCCCGTTCCGTGCGGCAGCGGTTCGACAATCCGAATGGAACCGCTGAAGAGACCTTTATCGTTCAAGTGCTGAATCATCCAGCCGATGAAGGCGCGCAGAAAGTTGCCTTCTCCGAATTGGACAATGCGGAGCGGACCAGGCAGCGGATATTCACTGCGGGAAAAACAATTTGCGGATTCAATAGTCATAAAATGTAATAACGAAGTATATGATGTTAAGGACTCTCCTTTTGATTCGGGTGATTTGCCGCCCAAAGGGAATAAAATCCTTTTCTCGGAACGATTAACTGAATAACAGCCAGAACGCAGCAGGCGGTACCTAAACCGAAAGCCCATTGACTGCTTGGCGTTCCCCAATGAAACATGCTCACGAAAATGAACAAACCGCCGCTAAGTAATTGTGAAATTGCCAACAGCAACAGCATCGCATATTTTAACTGACTTTGGTCGGCACGCCGAACTTTAGAGAAAAACGGGATTTTCAATTTTTCAAAAAAGGCATCGACTCTCCGGTTATATTCGGCATCGCGTTTCAGAAGAAACGCTGACAAAAAGTAAAAGGAAAGACAACAGCAGATTTGTATGAATGTTTTCGTTTCCCATTTCCAAGCAGCGATTTCGTTTAACACCATTTGAATTGAATTGCCGGTTCCCCATTCGAACTTTTCCGTCAAATAAAACAAGAGTCCGATGAGAAAACCGCCGACCATTGCAATGACCGCTCCAATCGGTTTCGGACGTTTCCACAGGACACCGAAAACAAGCGGAACAACGATGGGAACGCCGAGCATTCCCGTAAAGAGTTTATTGGCTTCAAAAGCACCGCCGATTTGACCGATGTAAAGGGAACCGACCATAATCAGAACTCCCAGCAGCAGCGTTGTCAGCCGGGCAACGACCATTGATTCCCGTTCTGAAGCAGCGGGACGAAACAAACGTTGATAAATGTCCCGCGTCAGGACCCCGGCGGTAACATTGTATTCGGAACTGAGCGTTGAAATCGTAGCGGCAAACATCGCTGCAATCATCAGCCCCATCATACCGGAAGGCAGGAGCAGTTTGCAAACATTGACGTAAACCGTTTCGGGATTTTCCAGTTCGGGAAAGAGAACTCGTCCGGCAATGGCGGGAAGCAGAAACAGAATCGGCAGAATAAAATACAAGACGGCAGCGGCAAGCCCCATTTTTCGGGCTTCTTTCTCGCAGCCCATGCTGTAAAACCGTTGAATGAATGCCCAGTTGCCGTTGTATTTAATCAATATCATCAGAAAATAGACGGCGAGGAACCACGTTTGTCCTTTGGGACCGTTTCCAAGTCCGAAACTTGCCGGCGTTGCCTGATATAAGGCACCGAGTCCGCCGACTGCGCCCAGTGCTAACGGCAATAAAACGAGAGTGGTCAGGATAAGTATCACGCATTGTACCGCATCGGTAATCACAACGCCGTAGAGTCCGCCGAGCATCGTAAAAGTGATGACAACAATACTGCAAAAGACGATTGCCGTAACCAAAGGCACACCGACGGCACCGGAAACAAATATGCCGATAGCGTAAAGACGAATCATATTATCGAGAATACGGAACGCAACACCTCCCCAAGAAGAAATCTGCCGAACCGTGATATTGAATCGGGTCTCAAGGTATTCGACCGGTGTGATAATTCCCATTCGCAGCCAGCATTTTGAAATCAGAAATGTCGCAACAAGAGTCGGCGGAATAGCACTCCAGAGTATGACTATCGCAACGATTCCTTCGGTGTAAGCGATGCCGGCACTGGCGACAAAGACGTAGGTACTCATCATCGTCATATAGTTGCTGATGGCACCAAGATACCAGGGAATCGGACTTCCCCCCGCAAAGTATTCCTTGATGTTTCGGGCGAAAAGACCGAGAACGCTTCCGACTACTGTCACCAGCAGCATATAGACGACAACTATACTGAAATCGAGAGCAGTCAGGTTTGTCGTCATGTACGGTCTACTTGTTAAGTGTTTTTGCGGCAGTTATAAATTTACTCAAACTGTAAATCGTTACATCTTTTTACCACTGAAAACACGGAAATTTACTGAACATCTATTGAAAAGATAACCTAATTTTCCGAACAAAATAACCTCCAGTAGCCAAAAGCGGCTCACACCGCTAACCTAGAGCATATCAGGAATTGGTGTGGACTGCTGAAATTCGCTTTCGTCATTCCCGCGAAAGCGGGAATCTAGACGTAAAGGGTTCCGCGTCCATTCTCTAGACCCCCGCCTTCGCGGGGGTGACGGGAATTTGTCCACGCCAAATCCAAAAATGCTCTAATTACCTAATTAGGTTGATTTTTATGGTATTCATTACTACTGAGGTTTTTTAGTAAAGGAAAATAAGGTTTCTTAGCAAACTTTAACAACTTATTGCGGCAGCACAACGTCTCTGTCCGTGATAAACACCGGCGCGTCATAAACAGGAACGTTCTTCAGCGTCATTTTACCGGCTTCGATTTTCTTTAAGTCATCCGGAATTTCGTGAATACGTCCCGTTATAACATCCGCCCAAACCGGGTCTTTGAATCCGCCGTTCTCCACAGTTATCGTGACAGGAGACGTCGTGTTTTCGTCCCGCGGCTGGTCGCTGCCGTCCCAGAAAACAAGAATGTCCTGCCCTTTGGGATTGCGGTATGCAAACCACGTAACTTCTTTTTCGCCTTCAATTTTACACGAGTAATCCTTTAGAAGTTTCAAGGTTCCGTCAAAAACCGATACCACATTCTGCACAGCATAGTACGCCATTTTTACTTTGGCTAAACTCGTTTTGTCGTTGATTTTAAGCAGTCCCTTACGATTGATTTCCCGACCGGTATGATCGAAATCGCAAATCGTGAAGACCGATGAAATATCGACATCGTTTCCGCGGTCGCCGAGCATTCGACGGGTGTTCCATTTGCACTGTGTCAGTTCCGACCAGGGAATGTTTGACAAAGCAAAGCGGCGCGCCATCTCAGAAGGCGCACCGTTTTCACCCTGCCAAAGTTTCAGTTTCGGTGCAATTCGGGCAAGGACTTCCTGCTGCCCTTTGACGTTGCCGTATGACTTGTCGGGATTCGGAGAATAGCCGTGATAAATCACCCATTCAAAAAGGTCGAGTTTTCCCTTTTCGGCAATGACTGCAAGACAATCTTCCAAGCGTTTTGGACTGTTAGCGGCTAATGAAAGCGCGCCGATTCGTGCATCGGGAATAATCCGTTTGATAATCTCTGCCGTGCGGATGTTAAACAACGCTATGTCGGTCGGAGTGTGCGTTTTGTTAATGTCGGGTTCATTCCACATACCCCAGATTTTAACCTTATCCTTATATCGGGTTGCCATTGCTTCGACCCATTTGTCCCATGCCGCTAATGCGACTTCCGAGGTTGGAAAACCGCCGGCTAAATCCCGACCGCCGCCGCCTTCGTAAATCGGATTACCGTAATCGGTCTCAAGCCAAACACTCAAACCGCGTGCCAAAGCATCGTCAACGATGTCGTCAAGCCACTTGAAATTGAGAACACCTGCTTCCTGTTCCGTTTTTGCCCAGCCGCCTTGAAGCCGTACCAGTTTAATACCAAGCGGGGCAACATATTCCTTGTAAAGATTCCAGTCGATGTAATCCCGGCAAAGCGTTTCGCAGCCGAGAGACCAAGGAGTCGAATCAACTTCGGAAACGCTCTTCTGTTGGATTACTCCGAGTTGTTTCCAACCGGTTTTGAGTGTGCTTTGAACACGGGTCGCAGACCGGTCAAGCATCGGCTGTGCAAAAACAGATATAACCGAAAAAACGGCACAGAACAAAACAAAAAATGAACGTAAATAAAATCGAGACATAAAATTTCCTTCTTGAAAAATAGGTTGATTTGTTATGTGAATGGTACAGTATTTCATTTAACGCGCTCTTTGACGGCGGCTCCGATATCCAATTTCAGGTTATTTTTGCCTTTTTTGATTTCAATTTCAAGCGGCGTTTCATCAACGCTAGTGTATTTGGCTTCAACTAGCGTGTATAAGGGAAGTATTTCGCCCAACATCTTCTCTTCCCATGCAGGATAGGCAGGACTATCTTCAGGCGGAGGAGGACCAAGTTTGCTTTCTCCCGCCTGTTTTTTTTCTACAATCACCTTAAAACGTCCAAGGGCGACCCTACATACCGGGCATTGGTATAGATAACCGCTGTTCCGCTTTGATTCGTTGCGCCAGTTGGAATCCAATTCGATTCACTGCTTGAATTCGACGGTACGGACGTATCCGTATCAATTCGAACCAAGGAAATGGATGCTCCCGAAAGAGGAACACCTTCTTGAACAATCGTAATCGTACATGGATATAGTGCCGGAAGGTCGGCTGGTCTATTATTCGGCTGACAACCAATGAGGCAGACGCTCAAAACTATTCCGAGTATTATACTCTTTAAGAGTTTTACATTCATTACTCGCCCTTCATCCATTAGTGGAACTGACATGACATATACATCTGAAGTTATGCAGAGAACAAGCTTCACTCACGGCAGCGTTTTGCTTTCGCCGCAGTTGACAGTTCCAATCGCTCCCCAGACACCAAAATCACTTTCCCGACTGACATCTCCATAACTCACGTACTGTCTTGGCGTAGTTACACCGGGAGAAACCGTATTGATGGTATCAGAAATGAATCTGCCGGAAGCATCGAATAATCCCGAATTGACTCCGCCCGGATGATAACTGGTCGCAGAGAAAATGCCCCAATGAGACCAGCCCCCGTATCCTATACTAGGCGAGTTCGGCGGAAGTACTGTGTTGAATCCAGACATTGCAGTCATCCCCGATTGAGCCGGAAAACCGCGTCGGGCAACAAAACATTTACTGGTAACGGCGGCACGTTGACCAGTTTGGTTGCTTCCCGCATATGCACTTTTATAGACCAATGAACCGGGTTCGGCTACCGTCAGAGCAACGCTAAAGGCGTTTTGATAAATCGCTTCACGACTTCCCCAGCCGCCTGTAGTATCTGCCGCATGAGACGATTTGACAAGCGGTTCCTGTTTATTTGCATTGGAAGCAACGGTTTCACTGATGGCTATCGTATTGCTCGTCCCATCCAAACAATGCGGCATACTAAACCAAACTCCGTGCGGAAACATTTGACGTTTATTAACTGCCCCGTCAGCGGCATAGTCAAGTCCCCTAGGTTGACTGTATCCATAAGTGCATGTACTATTCCAAATAACATCGGCACGAGAGGTAACGATATTGGTAATTGCCATGTGGATTGCTTTGTCTATCTGACGACCGCTTCCGTCTGATGGACAAATAAATGTTTCGACAACTCCTTCCGCACCGTATACTTGGTATGTTTCGTTAAAATCCGCATTTCGGATGGCAGTGAAGTACGCTTGATAACGAGATTCTTGTTCGAGAAACGGCAATATGAAAATATGCGCCGACCAAACCGGTGTCGTACTGACAGGTGCTCCGCCCGGCGTTTTTCGGACACCGATATAACTGCCGCCGGACGGAAATGAATTGTGAACATCGTGATAGTTATGTAACGCTAAACTAAACTGTTTCATGTTGTTGGCACACTGCATACGTCTCGCCGCCTCACGCGCCGCCTGAACGGCAGGAAGCAAAAGGGCAATCAACACGCCGATAATGGCGATGACGACCAAAAGTTCAACGAGGGTAAAAGCGGATTTGCGCCCCCCTCTCAAATTGCCTAAATTAGAAAATAATTCTAGCATGGTTTCTCTCCTTAATTACAGTTACATCGGAAATTATTAAAATATATAATATCACGGAACGGTTTCGGAAACCGTTTTCGCGGTAAAGTCAATTACAATTGGTTTGCGGGTACTGAGAACGAAGCGTCCATTTGCGCCGGTCATAGCGGTTCCCGCCATTCCTTGTCCCTCGATGGGTGAGAAGGAAACAATGGCTTCAGCCTGCGGTGCCCCTTCATAAATGGCTGTGCTGACCGCAGGCACTAAACCCTTAATCGTATATGGGTCATCTCGGCACCCGCACAATACAGGGAAACAAATAAGTAAAAAAACAACGATTTTATTCATGGAAAACATCTTGCAAGGTAAAGCCGACGGAAAAATCCATGGCAGAGTTCGAACATGGAAGATGAAAATATGAAATCAACCATCACGATAAAAACACATCATTTATGGATATAATACTTCAATTGTGCGAAAATTCAAATGCTAAATTTAACCAATCTTTTGTCAAATTTCGCCATTGCGGCTCTGTTCATCTTTTGGTAAAATCTATTCCACTTTGTTTTACTGTCTTTTTCGTGAAATATACTCATGGCTAAATCGCCGTCCGGCAGTTCCAGGGCAGTTCCCATTGAGCCGCCCCGCAGAAAAAAACGGATTTTGCTCTTAATCGAATCGTCCCGCGCTACCGGCTGCGGTTTGATTCAAGGCATTTCACAATACGTCCGGCAGTATAGTCAGTGGATAATCCGTATCGACGAAGACCGAAACATGTCGGAATCAAATGTCCGCCGAATTGCAAATTGGAACGGAG